>NZ_JAPZSZ010000244.1:0-26288 GCF_027532095.1 Microcystis sp. LE19-195.1E | reverse complement strand
CTGTAAAATAGCTTCGATTTGTTGTTTTAGAGGAGGAATGTCATTTTCAACAATATCCCAAATAATCTCTAGATTGATACGAAAATATTCATGAATAGTTAAGTTTCTTAGATCGCTGGCATCTCGCCAAGGAACTTCGGGGTATCTTGCTTGAAATTCTTGAGAAGTTGCTCTAGCTGCTTCACCAATAATTTGTAAATGATAGACAATCCAAGTTTGAATTAATTCTTGTTGTTCAAACACGGTTTTTCCCTGTGGAGCATACTTTTCTACCCGCTCAATTGCTTCTAAAATATCCCGCAAGCGTTCGGTATCATCTCTCATAGTGGTATTGCTTCTTTAAGTACCCGCTCTCTGATTCTATCTTTAAGTCCCTGTTCGGTAACAATATCAACTTTGCAGCCTAACAAAGCTTCGAGTTCTCGAATTAACGGCAAAGGAAACCAGGGACTTCGACGTTCGCTACAATAATCAATTAATAAATCAATATCGCTTTTTTCGTCAGCTTCTCCCCGTGCGACAGAACCAAAGATTCGCACGTTATTTGCGCCGTGTTTAGCAGCAATAGCAATGATTTTTTCTCGTTTGTTTTTGAGTAATTCCTCAATTTTCATGATCTAAGTAGGTAGGCGTTAAAAGTTGTCAGATACCCCCCTTATCAAGGGGGGCAGGGGGGATCGGCACCCCCCTTATCAAGGGGGGCAGGGGGGATCGAACCTAAAATCCATTTTTAATTTAATTATAACCAGCTACTTACTGACAATTTTTAACACCTATCTACTTAACCATAGAACAGATTACACCTTGATTGTCTTTAATCGGGATGACAGGATTCGAACCTGCGGCCCCTTCGTCCCGAACGAAGTGCGCTACCAAGCTGCGCTACATCCCGAAAATTTTCAGCTAAATTATCATAGCATATTCTGCCTTGAGTGGGTCGAGACTTGCTAGGATATTACAGATATAGGCAAAAATTATCGGAGTAATTCAGGCGTGACGGTAAAACCAGAGTGGTTACGGGTAAAAGCACCGCAATGGCAGCGAGTCGGCAGTGTTAAGGAGGTTTTACGCGATTTAGGCTTAAATACCGTTTGTGAGGAGGCTTCCTGTCCCAATATCGGCGAATGTTTCCACGCTGGGACGGCTACCTTTTTAATTATGGGCCCTGCTTGCACTCGCGCCTGTCCTTACTGTGATATCGATTTTGAGAAAAAACCGCAACCTTTAGACTCCACGGAACCCCTGCGACTAGCGGCAGCCGTGCAACGTCTTGATCTTAATCATGTAGTGATCACTTCTGTCAATCGCGATGATTTGGCCGATGGGGGTGCTAGTCAATTTGTCCGTTGTATCGAGGAAATTCGCCGCATTTCCCCAAAAACAACCATCGAAGTGCTGATTCCCGATCTTTGCGGCAATTGGCAGGCTTTAGCTTTAATTCTTGCCGCTAAACCTGAAGTTTTAAACCACAATACCGAAACTGTTCCCCGTCTCTATCGTCGCGTGCGTCCCCAGGGTGATTACCAGCGTTCTCTAGAATTATTGCAGCGCGCTCGCGCCATTGTTCCCGCTACCTACACAAAATCGGGCATTATGGTGGGATTGGGGGAAACCGACGAGGAAGTGCGCCAAGTGATGGGCGATTTACGGGCCGTCGATTGTGATATTCTCACCATCGGGCAGTATCTGCAACCATCGTCAAAACATCTCGGTGTGCAGGAATTTATCACCCCCGAACAGTTCCACGCTTGGCGCGAATACGGTGAGTCTCTGGGATTTTTACAAATTGTTGCGAGTCCCTTGACAAGAAGCTCTTATCATGCTGAACAAGTCAGGGCCTTAATGAATTTGTACCCGCGAGAGTCTTGAGATGGGGCAGCAATTGCTCAAAAGCTCGTCCTCGGTGGCTAATTTTTCTTTTTAATTCGGGAGACATTTCCGCAAAGGTTAAAGCGTATTCGGGAACATAAAAAATCGGATCGTAACCAAAACCACCTTCACCCCTAGGACTGGTTAAAATTTCTCCCGTGCAGATTCCTGTGGCGCTCAAGGCAATCTCACCATCGGGACGGGCGATCGCAATTACACAGACAAAACGGGCCGAGCGATCCTGATTATCTCCTAATTCTCTGACGAGGCGATCGATTCTTTCTCGATCATTTTCACCGTAGCGGGCCGAGTAAATCCCTGGGGCATTTCCTAACCCGGTTACTTCCAATCCCGAATCATCAGCGATCGACCATTCTCCCAATGTTAGGGCAATTTGAGCAGCTTTTAAATAGGCATTTTCGGCAAAAGTCGCCCCGGTTTCCTCTATCTCTAAATCATCGGGTTTTAACTGCAATTCTAGGTCAATATCAGTTAAGTATTCCCCTATCTCTGCTAATTTACCCGGGTTACTCGTGGCTAGAATTAATTTTTTCATCGAAAATAATCGGTTTGAAACCCCGGCCTAAAAGGACGGCTTGACGTTGAGAATATTTCACTATACACTAAAGCTACAGTAAAAACTTTTAACTCCCTGACTGCTTTGGATCGGACGGACATTTCCCCCTGATTATTGCCAGGATTAAAGTTAAGGATGGGTTCCTTAAAATTCCCATTGACTGAAAGACTCAAAGACAAACATATCAAGGAAGTACAAATACATCCAAAATACTCGGCTCGCTGGTTTGAGATTGAGTATATTTATGAAGATGAAAAAATAGAAACATCTCTTGACTCCGAAAAAGCGATAGCTATGTTGTTAAGGAAGGCAGTAGTCAGGAGATTATTTTATT
Organism: Microcystis sp. LE19-195.1E; assembly: GCF_027532095.1. NCBI lineage: Bacteria > Bacillati > Cyanobacteriota > Cyanophyceae > Chroococcales > Microcystaceae > Microcystis > Microcystis sp. LE19-195.1E. The sequence goes on along the minus strand of NZ_JAPZSZ010000244.1, from coordinate 23,508 downwards.
TATTCCCCCCACTTCCTAATTCCTAATTCCCACACCCTACACCCCACACCCCACACCCCACACCCTACACCCCACACCCTACACCCCACACCCCACACCCCACACCCTACACCCCACACCCTACACCCCACACCCTACACCCCACACCCTACACCCCACACCCTACACCCCACACCCTACACCCCACACCCCACACCCCACACCCTGACCCCAGGAAAAACTTTTTGCCGCAGACCCTATTTAAAACCCCCCAAGCCCGATCGCCAGCGATCACTAAAAGACCACTTCGGTAATCACACCCTCAATCGCCCCGAACCGAGAGCGAGAAACTAAGACAATTCGATACAATATTGTCAACAAGCATTAAGCGATTTAAACTATCGATCGAAGGTAAAAGTCCCGAAGTTATCGAAATCTAGGGGGAGACAAAAACAAGCATGGGTAGAGTAGTAGGCATTGATCTAGGGACAACTAACTCCGTCGTCGCCGTGATGGAAGGCGGAAAGCCAGTGGTCATCGCCAACTCGGAGGGCATGAGAACCACCCCTTCTGTGGTCGGTTTTAATAAAGATGGGGAGTTAGTGGTCGGTCAAATGGCCCGGCGACAAGGGGTACTCAATCCCCAAAACACCTACTATGGAGTCAAACGCTACATAGGTCGTCGCTACTCGGAATTAAACCCCGAATCGAAGCGCGTCCCCTACACCATCCGCCGGGATGAGATGGGCAATATCAAGATTAAATGCCCCCGTCTGCAAAAAGAATTCGCCCCCGAAGAAATTTCCGCCCTAATTTTACGCCGATTAGCCGAAGAAGCCAGCCGTTATCTGGGGGAAGAAGTTACCGGGGCCGTAATCACCGTCCCCGCCTATTTTAACGACTCCCAACGTCAAGCCACCCGGGATGCGGGCCGAATTGCGGGGTTAGAAGTGCTGCGGATTCTCAACGAACCCACCGCCGCCGCCCTGGCCTACGGTCTCGATGAACAAGAAAGCAAGAAAATCCTCGTTTTTGACCTGGGAGGCGGTACTTTTGATGTTTCTATCTTGGAAGTGGGTGACGGCGTTTTTGAGGTGAAAGCCACCAGTGGCGACACCCAATTAGGCGGAAATGATTTCGATAAAAGAATCGTCGATTGGTTAGCCAATCAATTTTTGGAACAGGAAGGCGTGGAGCTGCGCCAAGACCGGCAAGCCCTACAAAGACTCACAGAAGCGGCAGAAAAAGCCAAAATAGAACTGTCTGGGGTCAGCGTCACCGATATTAATCTGCCCTTTATCATCGCCACGGAAGACGGCCCCAAACACATCGAAACTCGCCTGAGTCGGGCCCAATTTGAGGAATTATGCGGTGATTTAATCAGTCGTCTCCGTCGTCCTCTCAAACGGGCCCTTTCTGATGCCGGTTTGTCCCCCGTCCAACTAGACGAAGTGGTACTGGTGGGCGGCGGCACGCGGATGCCGGTGGTTAAGGATTTGGTGCGGAGTTTTATCGATAGGGAACCCAATCAAAATGTTAACCCTGATGAGGTTGTAGCGGTCGGGGCGGCTATTCAAGCGGGAATTTTGGGCGGCGAGGTCAAAGACGTGCTGCTCCTCGATGTTACCCCTTTATCCTTGGGTTTAGAAACCATCGGCGGTGTGATGAAAAAGTTAATCCCCCGCAATACCACTATTCCCGTCCGCAGAGCTGACCTTTTTTCCACTTCCGAAAATAATCAAACTGTGGTGGAAATCCACGTTTTGCAGGGGGAAAGGGAAATGGCCAGCGATAATAAATCCTTGGGACGTTTTAAATTAACCGGTATCCCCCCCGCACCCCGGGGTATTCCCCAAGTGCAGGTGTCCCTCGATATCGATGCTAACGGTATTCTACAAGTCACCGCTAGGGATAAAATGACCGGACGGGAGCAAAGTGTCACCATTCAAGGCGCTTCTACCCTCAGCGAAGGGGAAATTAACCGCATGATCGGCGATGCTGCCCGATTTGCCGAAGCAGATCGTACCCGTCGCGAAAAGGTCGATAAACGCAATCGCGCCCGCTCTCTGGTGGATCAAGCCCAACGACGCTTAAAAGATGTTACTCTCGATTTTGGTAATGAGTTTACCCGTTCCTATCGTCGTCAAATTGAGTCTTTGAGTACGGAAATTATCGACGCTTTGGAGAAAAATGATGACCGTCGCCTTGATCGCGCCCAGGCGGATCTACAGGATGTTATCTATGAATTAAATCGCGAGGTACGGCTACAATACGACGAGGAAGACGAGGGCTTTTTTAGTGCTATTCGCAAGACTTTTACCGGGGATAAGGAAGATGATCTTCCCTCCGAACCGCGCCGCGATCGTTATCGCCAGGATTATCGTCCCAGTACACCGGGTTATCAAAGTGATTATCGACCCAATTATTCGGCTAATCAAGATAGTTATCGCCCCCGCAATCAGGACAATTACTACAATGGCCGCGATAGCGATTGGCAAAGTCCCCCCCCTTCGGAGGAAAAAAGTTATAACAATAGTAAAAGTAACCGCAGCGGCGGCAATCGTTCCCGCAATATTCCCCCCCAAAATAACTGGGATGATGAGGATGATGATTGGTTTTAATCAGTGAGCAGTAAACAGTGATCAGTAAACAGTAAACAGTAAACAGTAATCAGTAAAAAGACAGTGGGAAACTACTATTTAATACTGCTCGCTTAATACATACTGCTCACTTAGAACTCAAATCTGATAACTGATAACTGATAACTGATAACTGATAACTGAATATATGCCACAATTAGTTAATTATTATGATGTTTTAGGAGTATCTCGCACGGCTACTGGTGACGAGATAAAAAAGGCTTTTCGACGACTGGCGCGTCAATATCATCCTGATGTTAATCCGGGGGATAAATCGGCCGAAGAAAAGTTTAAAGATATTAATGAAGCTTATGATGTTCTCTCCGATGAAGAAAAACGGGTTGAGTATAATCGTTCCTTGACAGGAAATAAACGCCGCGGGATACGTCCGGGGGAAAAAGCGAATAGTAACGGTAATGGAAAAATCCCCCGTACAGAACAGGATTTATGGAAGTTTAGAGATTTTAATAACCTTAATACTAAGCGCGCTAAAATTGCCTCCTCTCCCCGTTTAACTCGTCGAGATGTGGAAGCAAAATTAACTTTACCTTTAGAGAAAGCCTATCAAGGTGGCAGACAAAGAATTCGTCTGGAAGATGGTAGATCAATAGAGGTTGATATGCCGGCAGCTATGATCGATGGGCAGAAAATTCGTCTCAAAGGTCAGGGTATTGAAGGGGGTGATTTATATTTAAAAATAACTATCGCTAGGCATCCTTTTTTTAGGATTCAAGGTTCTGATATTGTCTGTCAAGTACCGATTACTCCTAGCGAGGCAATTGTGGGCGGTTTTGTGGAAATTCCTACCATTGACGGGTTAGTTAAAATGATGATTCCTAAGGGATTAAAAAGTGGTCAAAGATTACGTTTGGCTAACAAAGGTTATCCCACTTCCCAAGGAGAAAGGGGCGATCAATTAGTGGAAATTATATTAGTTAATCCTCCCAATCCTAGCCCTGAAGAATTAGAACTTTATCAAAAAATACGGGCGATTGAAACTTTTAACCCTCGTCAAGGTTTATAAAGATTATGCTAGGTGGGTTACGGCAAATTTGAAATTTTTTGTCAAAAACATAACTTGTTCTTGCCTAACCCACCCTACACCTAACCCTTAATTCCTGTCTTTTTATGATCAATATAATTGATACAATTAAACCTTTTTATCCTCTAGCTTTCAAGGCTATTCGGGGCAATTTAGAGGGAACACAAAAACAATTATTAAATACTCTCCAAAAAATCGATCGCTCGCGGGGGGAATTTTGGGGACAATGGTTAATCTCACAATTATCAGAATCCCTCAGTTTTAGCGATTCTCGCCTATCTCAAAGCCTCTGGGGGTTAAATTTCCCCAATCCCGTCGGATTGGCGGCAGGATTCGATAAAGACGGTTTAGGGGCAGGACTTTGGCATAGTTTCGGCTTTGGTTTTGCCGAGGTGGGTGCTGTCACCCTAGAAGGGCAACCGGGCAACCCAAAACCGAGATTATTCCGTTTACCAGAAGATTTGGCGGGATTAAACCGTATGGGGGCAAATAACCTCGGTGCGCCGGTTCTAGCGGCAACTCTCCAACAATCTTGGCAACGACAACCCCGACAGATTCCCATCGGCATTAACCTCTGTAAATCGAAAAATACGCCCCTAGAAAAGGCTCCAGAGGACTATTTAGGCAGTTTTCGCTATTTATTCCCCCATGCCGATTATTTTGTCGTTAATGTTAGTTCTCCCAATACTCCCGGTTTGCGTTCCCTGCAAAGTGGTGAACAACTCGATAAAATCCTCGACATTTTACAAACAGAAAATCAAGGCAGAAAACCCCTATTAGTGAAAATTTCTCCCGATTTAGAATGGGAAGATATCATAACAATTATTGACTTAGCTTTCTCCTATCAATTAGCTGGAATTGTCGCTACTAATACCACCACTAAACGCACGGGATTAAAAACCACAATTCTGCCTGAAACTGGTAAACCAATCACTGAAGAAGCAGGGGGAATTAGTGGGCAACCTTTGCGGGAACGTGCCACGGAAGTGATCAGTTTTATCTATCGGCAAACCCAAGGCAATTTACCGATAATTGGAGTGGGAGGCATTTTTTCTCTCGATGATGCTTGGGAAAAAATTACCGCCGGTGCGAGTTTATTACAGATTTATACCGGTTGGTTATACCATGGTCCTTGGCTAGTATCAAATATTTTACAAGGATTAACAGAAAAATTAGAGGCTAATGGGTTGACTAATATTAATCAAGCGGTGGGAATTAATAATGAACTTCTGCCAAAAATCAAAAATATTCCCTTAGGGAAAGAGTCACAGGCCCGTATTCAGGAGTCAGAATAAGCAAAAGAAAGACATTGTTTACTAGGCTCGATGATTAAATAACAATTGTTAATAGAAAGAATCTAGGTCGTGAGCATCCAGCTTTTTTACAATTGTTTACACAAACATTAATAATTATGACAAAGCATCAGTTCTTAAAGAGTTTTTATTCTCAGGTTATCAATCCCTTAATAAAAGCGTTCTAATCTCAAGAGAGAACGTTTTGTTTCCTTGAGATTAGAGGACTAAAAAATTAATGATTGCTTCACCTTCTAACCCCAAAAATGTTCTAGCGGCAACTCTGCTAACAGTGGGAATTTCCCTAATAAACGTACCGACGGTTTTAGCGCAAGCTCATACTAATACAGGCGGACCGCAGGTGACAGGATTAAATGGTTATAAATATACGCCCCTATTTACAGTGGGTGAAACCATTAACAATTACACTCCCATCGGTATTCTGGATGGAATTGGCGTTATCGATCTAGGAAATGGGACGATTCGTGCCTTGGTCAACCACGAAGTTAGAAATAACCAAGGAGCCTCTTATACCCTGAATCCGGGTACTGCTAACCAGCTTTCCGTGAGAGGAGCAAGAATCAGTTACTTTGACATCGACACCAGTAGTCGTCAAATTATCGGTTCTGGATTAGCCTTCGATAAAATCTACGATCGCTCTTACAATCTAATCACCAGTACCAGTCAATTTGAACTCGCTCCCACCATTGGAGGTTTAGATCGTTTTTGTTCTGGTGCCGCTTTCGGTCGTTATTCCTTCGGTCAAGGGATCGGTTTTGAAGATAATATCTACTTTGCTGGAGAAGAAACCAGCAATGGGACTCAATGGGTTCTCGATCCTACCAATTTCGGTCTCTGGGCTGCCCCAGAAATGGGTCGCGGTGGTTGGGAAAATTGGACAGAAATTGATACAGGTAGAAGTGATCGCATTGCGATGATCGGGGGTGATGATACCGAGTCCGCACCTCTCTATCTCTACATTGGGGAGAAAAACGGGGTCGGAGATGGTAGTTTTCTCGATCGCAATGGTCTCAAACAGGGCAAACTGTATGTTTGGGTAGGCGATAAAGGTGTCGATCCCCGGGACTTTGCTGGTACTGGTAACACCAGTGCCGGACGTTGGGTAGAAGTGGTGAACGAGGGAAATGGGGTTGGTTTTCTCAATGGTTTTGCCACCGATAGCAATCTTCGCGCCCAAGCGGACGCTTTAGGAGCTTTTTCCTTCTCCCGTCCGGAAGATGTTTCGATTAATCCCAGTGATGGTTCCCAAATTGTTCTTGCTTCCACCGGACGCAGTTCTTTATTCAATGGGGCCGATAGCTGGGGAACCGTTTATATCTTCGATAATAATCTGGTTTTCGATCAAAACGGCAATCTCGACACCGCTGCTTCTAGCGTCAGCGCTCGCATTCTCTACGATGGTAATGATGCGGGTGGCGGTCAATTTAGCGGTCCCGATTTTGGGGTGAGAAGTCCTGATAACCTCGATTGGTCCGATGACGGTACTATCTATATCCAAGAAGACCGTTCTTTCTCTGGTTTCGGTCAAACCTCTGGAGAAGAAGCCTCGATTTGGCGACTTGATGCCACCACTGGACGAGCGACACGAGTAGGTCAGATTGATCGTAGTGTTAGTTTACCAGGTGGTCAAACCGACAGCAGCCCCAATGATTTAGGTAACTGGGAAACTTCGGGGATTTTGGATATTACTGAATTCTTTCCTGGCGCTCGACCGGGAGAAAAAATTCTAATTCTCGACGTGCAGGCCCACAGTGTGCGAAATGGCAGCATCGGCGGTCCTAATAATCTTGTCGAAGGTGGTCAATTAGGTTTATTAACTGTCCAAACCCCGGAACCGACTCTCTTCTTTGGTTTAGGTTTCTTTGGTTTATCTGCCTTGGCATTAAAACGGAAACAACGCTAAAACGATAATTTCTTGTAGTTTAGGGGACTGAAAATAATCCAGCCCCTATTTTTTATCATTTTTGGCTCTCTTGGATATTGGGTTAAAAAGGTCTAATACTAAATCCGTTGAGTATAGGCTACATATCAGGAGAGGCAATAGGCAATAGGCAAAAGGAGCAATAGATAATCAGTTTTTAATAACCAGATTTAGTATATAGCGGTTCTCGCATCTGTGCGGCACACTTAAACCTTTGCTGACTAAGCTGTTCAGGATCGGGAATGTACCTCTTGTGAATCAGAAACGCTATAATATAGGTTCATAATAACCTTATTTTTTCAAAAAGCTGTACTTTTCAACGAAATTATTATCATTCTGATAGCTTTTTAAGCATCAGAGTTAACAGCAGTAGTTTTAATATTTTTACATAAATATATTTGAAATAAATGCACCAATTCAGCAACAATATTTTTTAATCTCAACTATTTTCTAATAACAGGGATTTTTCTTGTCTGTATTTCTACATACTTAGTAATCAGAAAATTTTCCAGAATCATGTCCAGTTTAATGATAAAATTAGCCCTTGATGGTGTTCATATCAACAATATTTGAGCATTCTAAGCTGTACTGGATTTAAACTGAGCATTCGATCTGTTAGTACAAATGCCAAAACTCCCTCTCCCTGCTCCCGTACAGTCTTAACGAGTAATTTAGATAGTCAACAGCTTAGTACCTCCAGAAGCTATAATAATATTTAAAGCTTACTAAAGATTAACCAATTCTCGAGGAACTACAACCGCAGACAAATCGATCGCCAAGTATGGAACTTTTTAACCAAACCACAATTCTATGTCAAAAAAATCATTTTTACCCGGTTGTTTAGTCGTCCTAGGGTTAACAGCAGTAACCGCAGGAGGTGTCTATCTTTATCTACGAGGACAACTTCCTTGGCAAAGATTCACCCCCTTAGAATCGGCAAAAGTTATCCCAGAAACTGCCTTTGCTAGTAGTTTTGTCTCCACGGATGCAAAAGCTTGGTCAGTGTTAGCTAAATATGGTACACCAGAATCGCGAACTGCGGTTAGTCAAGGACTAGAAGAATTACAAAAAAATATCTTCACCGATAAGATTGATTATCAACGGGATATCGAACCTTGGATCGGTAGTATTAGCTTTGCTTTCCTTCCCGCAGCTACCCCCGGACAATCGGAATTATTAACGGTTATCGGCATCAAAGATAAAATTAAAGCGTCGGAATTCCAGAAAAAACTAGGACAACAAGTTAATCGCAAAACTAGCACCAGTGACTACAAAGGTGTTAAAATTACTGCTATAGATTGGCAGGATAACACCACTATTTATACTGCTGTTACTGGCGATTTTTTGTTGATATCCTACGATAAAAAGGTGTTAGAAGCAGCGATCAATACCTATCAAGGACAGCCATCTTTTAGCAGTAAACCGGAAGTGAGAAAACTGCTTTCCCAATCCCTCAACCTACCCAATACCCTAGCAACAATTTATATTGATGATTATGCCAAAATCTTGGGACCAGATGCTAATTTATCCCCCCAAAGTCGGCAAGAATTAGCAAAAATTCAAGATATTGTCGCAGGAGTGGGTGTCACCGATACGGGATTACAATTACAAATGGTGGCTAAACTTGCTCCTGAAACTATTTCTAACCTACCTTCCCCTAGCAGAAATCAAGTTTTAAATTATTTACCCGGAGATACCATCGCACTCTGGAGTGGGAATAATCTTAAACAGGGATGGGAAGAAGCAGAAAAACAGTCCCAAACTAACCCAGAATTACAAGTTTTTCTGCGTCAGATCCGTGAGAATTTTCAGATGGCAACCCTTGACGCGGATAAAGAAGTTTTTAACTGGATGGATCGAGAATTTGCCTTTGGAATTATCCCCAACCAGCAAGCGGTGGGAGGGTTAGGTTTTGGGGGAATGATGATCTGGCAAACCGGCGATCATAAAGCGGCAAAAACTACCCTCGATAAGTTAAATGAATTGGTGAAAACTGTTCCCTTTATCACCATAAAAAACAGTCAAATTTCTGGCCAAGATGTGACTGAATGGAAAGCGGAAGAACAAGCTATTTTAACCTATGCTTGGCCTAATAATGATACCCTAAAAATGACCGTCGGAATTCCCTATCAACCGCAACCGAATCAACCGATTAGCAAAAGTGAGAATTTCCAAGCATCGATCGCAAATTTGCCTAAAAATAATCTCGGTTATTTTTTCATCGATGTGGAGCAAATTATCGCTAAAGCAGGGGGAATTAATAATCTTCCTGCCGGGGAATTAACCCCAGAAGCAAAGGCCTTTTTAGAATCGGTACGCGGGATCGGAATTACTGCCACTATGCCTGATAAAACCACCAGTAAAATTGATGTTTTATTTTCCCTGAAACAAACTCCCTAAAAAGTAACCGACTAGATAAAGCGATCCACAGAGAATTATCTGACTATCGGCAGATTCTTGGATTGCTTTTTTTAGTCCTAAAAATACATCGGAACAAGTCTCTAGGTGAGATAATTCTGGACAAATTGAAGCCGCTAATTCCGCTAAGGTTTCAGGATTGGCACTGCTATGATCTGGGACAGGAACTAAATATAAACTATCGCCTTTTCTTAATAAAGCTTGGAATATTTCTCGATGATCTTTAGTCGATAAAATACCCATCACCCAGATAATTTTTGGAGCCTTTAAACTATCTACATACTGCCTTAAACCAATAGCAGCAGCGGGATTATGAGCGCCATCTATTAAAATTTCTCGCTGACACCAATTAACGGTTTGTAAACGTCCTAACCAGCGAGTTTTTGCCATTCCTTCTTGCACGACTTCATCGCTAATTTGCCAACCTTGCTGACGTAAAATATTAACAACAGCGATCGCTATAGCCGAATTAGTTAATTGAAAATCTCCCGCTAAGGATAAAGGATATTCTAACCCTTGATATTTAGCACGATTATCAGCAATTTTTTCGGCAGCTTCTACCCATACCGTCGGACAATTTAACAGCTTGATTCTCTCCCTAACTACCCCCTGCGCTGATTCCGGTAATTGTCCGATAACTGCGGGACAATTCGCTTTTAATATCCCCGCTTTCTCCCCGGCAATATCGGCAACCGTCGGCCCTAAATTTTGCCAATGTTCCCGACTAATAGAAGTGATGACAGTAACCAAAGGTTGAGCGCAAACATTAGTCGCATCTAATCTTCCTCCCAAACCCACTTCCATCACGGCAATATCCACCTTTTCCCGGGCAAAATACAGCCAAGCAGCGGCAGTAATTACCTCAAATTGAGTAGGACTTTCCTGCTGGGGATCGATAAGCGATTGTAGATCTTTAAGCAGGTTTTCTAAAGTGGCGGTTTCAATATTTTCGCCATTAATAGAGATTCTTTCTGTCCAATCAATTAAATGGGGAGAAATATAACGTCCGACTTTGTAACCGGCAGTGCTGAGAATAGAAGATAGATAGGCACAAACCGAACCTTTGCCATTAGTTCCCGTGACATGAATAATCGGAATTTTATCTTGGGGATTGCCTAAAATCTCCAGCAGATTTTTTATTCTTTCTAAACCGAGATTGACACCAAAACGCTGAAAAGGTTGCAGTAAAGAATCGATAGTCATGGTTAGCAAACTATAAATAGGGTTTGCGGCAAAAAGTTTATTGGTGGGGGTAGGGTGTGGGGTGTGGGGTGTGGGGTGTAGGGTTTTACCGATTTTCATCTGCTCAATTACCTAATTTTCAGGGAAAAAGTACCTGAATTTTCCCCCTGATCACTCCCAGACGAGGCACTTTTGGATTTCAAAAAGGTCTAAAAGTTTTATTCAACAAGGTTTTTAGATTTATTCAGCAGACCCTAAATAAAGGAATCCGGCTAGGATCGATGCTCCTACCGGCACGGATGACCCTTTCTGTGGGTGATAATGTCTAAAGTTTGACTAAAATGCTCGGTTCTTTTTGGATCGGTAAAACATCAAGAGAGTCAATATTAGCGCAGTATTTTAAATCTTCTTGACAGTGGAGACGCAAGAGGCGCTGACCGTGACTACAACTGTGGAACATTCCTAAAAGATCATTTTGCCATTGACGATAAAGAGCGATCGCGGCGATCACCTCATCATTCCCGATCGCCATTTGCCCCGATTGTTCTTGTAGCGCATCGGCGATCGCTCCAGCACAGGCCGTATCTTCCAGAGAATAACCCCCTTCCCAACCAGAGCCAACAATCCAGACGGTATCGGGCTGCTTATCCAATAAGTAATTAACGGCAGCTTGCCGATTGATCATGGCCGCAGTGATCACGATTGGGGATTCTTCCACTCTTTGCAGAGCGCGAGTGCCGTTAGTGGTACTGATAAACAGACGACGACCTTTCATTAAATCAGGGGTACAATCGAGGGGAGAATTGCCCAGATCGCAGCCTTCTACTTTCGCGCCACCTCTTTCTCCTGCTCGGAGACGTTTTTCCGGTTGCCAGGTATCGCTCACCTGCATCAGGGTTTTCAGATCGCTAAAGGTTTGCACTGCTTCCGCACCGGCATTGAGGGCAGTGGCGATCGTGGTTGTCGCTCTTAAAACATCGATAACGACGGCGCAATCGGGTAGAGTATGGACGGGGGTAAGTTCGGGAGTATGATAAATGAAAACCTGCACGAGTTATACCAAGTAAAAAGTAAAAGGGGAAATAAGCTCAACATACCGCCGCTCGGCGTCGCGCTGGCAGAAGAAAGACAAGGCCGATTTTATCACAAATGTCGGGGTGAAGACCGTTCGGCGGCAGGGTAAGCTCACCGTCGAAGTCTTCGCCGAACGTCCGAACGTCAAAATAGCCCTTAAAGTTTTGCCCGATAAGCATTTCACGACTCCATAAGCAAAAATTATCACACAAAGTCGAGAAGAGCCAATTACTCGTTCAAATGGGTCGATTTCGTAACTATTTTGATTGACTGGTATCACTTGAAATGCCCACGCGGATCACAAAATTGGCCAATTGTCAATAGGGTTTGAGATGCTCTCAGCCTGTCGCTCGTCATGACTAAATGTTATAATTAATAATTATTATGCCTGCTAACTTCAAGATTCATGTCTGCTAAAGATCGTTTTCATGGTGCAGTGAGAAAAGGATTAGAAAAAGAGGGTTGGATCATTACAGATGACCCTTTAAGGATTGAAGTGGGTGATGTAGAAATGTATGTCGATTTAGGAGCAGAGCAACTGATAGCCGCAGAAAAAGATAATGAAAAGATAGCCGTTGAAATTAAAAGTTTTATCGGTAAATCCAGCATTTCAGAATTTCATACTGCCATTGGACAATTCTTTAATTATCGTGTTGCTTTAGAAGAAAAAGAACCTAAAAGACAGTTATATTTAGCTGTTCCCTTAGATATTTATTATAGTTTTTTTGAATTGCGATTTATTCAAACTGTCGTTAAACGATTTCAAATTTACCTGATTATTTATGATCCGATTGGGGAGGTAATTGTCGCATGGAAAAATTAGAACAATATCGTCACTATGTCAAGCAAGTCATTACTGAATATTCTCAGATAGGTTCATCTAAAGATCCGATTGAACAACAATTGATTTTTGATACAGTTGGAGATCACTATCAATTGATGTATGTTGGCTGGAAAAATAGACGAAGATATCATGGTTGTGTTTTGCATCTCGATATTAAAAAAGGTAAAATCTGGATACAACATGATGGCACTGAGGTGGGAATTGCCAATGAATTAGTTAATTTAGGTGTTCCTAAAGAAGATATTGTTTTAGCCTTTCATGAACCCCTAGTCAGAGAATATACAGGGTTTGCGGTGGGTTAATCTTAATCCGAGAAAGTTGACAACATTATTGTCATAAGTAGGTAGGCGTTAAAAATTATCAGACACCCCCCTTATCAAGGGGGATCCCCCCGCCTATCGGCACCCCCCTTATCAAGGGGGGCAGGGGGGATCGAACCTAAAATCCATTTTTAATTTAATTATAACCAGCTACTTAAAATAGGTTCAACAGGAGAAAAATTTAGAAAGATTATCGAAAACAATTGACAAAAATCTCAGCAATGTCTGTCCGACGGCAATTGTTGAAACCACGGAAGTTAGCACTAACAATTAGTCAAAGCGCAAAATTCGCCTAACCTAATCATAGCTTAGGCGACAAACAGGATCAGCAAGAGACTTCGATTTTTTGACCTTGCTGATCTCTGTATTTCTTTGTTAACAAAACTTAACAATTATCGCCAAAATTTTGCTTGCTTTTATCGGGAGATTTTGGGATAATATTTTTAAAGGATTTTATTCACAATGGAAATCTTTGCGTCTAAAAAAAATTTTGCACAGATTCCCATTATATAAAAAGCATAGCGCAAGTCGCCGGCAAAGTCAAGTCCTTTCCCATTAATTATGGGTGGGAATTTCCCGGAATCAAAAAAGGGGGTTAGTGGAGGACAGGTGTTGGGGAGATTTTTGCTGTGTTCGGTGAACAGTTATCAGGTAGAACTGGGGAACCAGATACAAAACTTAACAATTATCGGCAAAATTTTGCTTGCTTTTCTCGGCAGATTTTGCGATAATATTTTTAAAGGATTTTATTCATAATGGAAATCTTTGCGTCTAAAAAAATTTTGCACAGATTCCCATTATAAGAAAAGCATAGCGCAAGTCGCCGGCAAAGTCAAGTCCTTTCCCATTAATTATGGGTTGGCTGAAAAAGTAAGGGCGATCGCCGGTTAAGATACAAGGTTTTTGAGCCACCAGCTTGAAAATCTTGCAGCTGCTTGGTCAAACAGGCCGCCAAACCCCTTATCTCGTCTATATTTCACATTTATTCAGCCAACCCCACCTAAATCTCTGCCGAAGGTGGAGATCAAAGGCTGTTTTAAACTAATACTTTACTGCGATCGTTAGAATTATCCCCAAAAATTGCCCCTCGTCGAATCAAATCCTGTTTTTGTTCAGGGGTGATCCCCGTTGCACCGATAAAGATAGCCTTTTTAACTTCCGCCGCACTCAGGTTAGCATCACTCAGGTCAGCCCTTCTCAGGTCAGCCCCACTCAGGTTAGCCCCACTCAGGATAGCCTCTTTCAGGTTAGCCCCACTCAGGTCAGCCTCAATCAGGATAGCCCCTCTCAGTTTAGCCCCACTCAGGTTAGCCCCACTCAGGTTAGCCTCAATCAGGTTAGCTGCACTCAGGTTAGCCTCAATCAGGATAGCCGCACTCAGGTCAGCCCTTTTCAGGATAGCCGCACTCAGGTCAGCCCCACTCAGGTCAGCCTCACTCAGGTCAGCCTCACTCAGGATAGCCCCACTCAGGATATACCCTCTCAGGATATACCCTCTCAGTTTAGCCCCTCTCAGGTCAGCCTCTTTCTGATTAGTCCTTTCAAAAATGGGCTGGGGTAAGTTAGGTTTTTTAATAGATTCAATTAGTTTATTGTTAATTTCTTTAGATGCTTCATTAGAAGTATCCCCAAAAATTGCCCCTCGTCGAATCAAATCCTGTTTTTGTTCGGGAGTGATACCCGTTGCATCGATAAAGATAGCCTTTTTAACTTCCGCCGCACTCAGGTTAGCATCACTCAGGTCAGCCCCTCTCAGTTTAGCATCACTCAGGTTAGCCCCACTCAGGAAAGCCCTTCTCAGGTCGGCCTCAATCAGGTTAGCCTCACTCAGGTCAGCCCCTCTCAGTTTAGCATCACTCAGGTTAGCCCCACTCAGGTCAGCCCCACTCAGGAAAGCCCCTCTCAGGTCAGCCCCACTCAGGTCAGCCCCACTCAGGTCAGCCCCTCTCAGGTCAGCCCCTCTCAGGTTAGCATCACTAAGGTTAGCCCCACTCAGGTTAGCCTCACTCAGGAAAGCCCAAATCAGGTCAGCCCCTCTCAGGTCAGCCCCTCTTAAATCAACTTGTTGTAGAGTTGTCTTATCGCTTGTTCCCTCTCGAATTGCCTTAATTAATTCGGCTTTTTCAATAACTTTTGCATCTGTAGTGAACTCGGCTTTTGTGACGACAATTTCGGGTATATCGTCTGATTTATGTTTATTGAGAAGGGCTTGCAATTCCCCCGATTGATGTAAATCTGCTAGGCGCTGGAGTCCATCTTCTGAACCTTCTAAAAATAGCCGAATACTGCCTTTAAGTTTCATAATAGGCTTGATCGTGTTGTCTTTGGCGATTTTTTGAATAAGGTTGTTAATCTTATCAATTTTCTCTGGTGTCAGGTCGTCTATCCCTACCTCAATAACTAATTCAAGAACTTTATTTGATTGCTGAGTTTGAGGTTTATTGTTATGATCAAATGTCTGAGGATTATCTCTATACCTTGTTACAGCACTAATCAGATTATTCTTTTCAATCTTTTCACCTAGTGGCTTTGACAGTATTTCAAATAAAGCAGAAGCTGCATTTTTGATTGATTGTTCTTGTTGACAAACTTCTTCTGCTAGAGTAGCATAAGTTTTACTTTCACAAATACCTTTTAATATTTTTGTCTCCAAGTCTGTTAATCCCTTGTTTGTATGCTTTTTTTTCAGATCATTAACCAGCATTTCTAATTCAGTCCATGAAAGGGGTTTATTTTCAGTCATTTTTAGTTCATTTATCATCATTTTTTAAGGGTAACAGGACTTAAGATTACTTTTCAGTACCTTGTCAGGTTACTTGAGAGTACCTAAAAAAAGTACCATTTTCATGACTTTTGAGTAACGACAAATAATCAGATTTTTTTTAATCTAAAGATAGTTCACCTCCTAAGTAAAAGGATTGATGATTATGTATAAATATTGGTTAAAGTACAGAGAAGACCTTGTCAGTCTTGCCAAAATTATCAGCACCATATTTGCGATCGCATCATTTTTAGGCTTCTCTTTTCCAGAGAAATTTCAACCTACTCCCTGCCAACCGACGGCAATTGTTGAAACCACGGAAGTTAGCACTAACAATTAGTCAAAGCGCAAAATTCGCCTAACCTAATCATAGCTTAGGCGACAAACAGGATCGGCAAGAGACTTCGATTTTTTTACCTTGCTGATCTCTGTATTTCTTTGTTAACAAAACTTAACAATTATCGGCAAAATTTTGCTTGCTTTTGTCGGGAGATTTTGCGACAATATTTTTAAAAGATTTTATTCATAATGGAAATCTTTGCGTCTAAAAAAAATTTGCACAGATTCCCATTATAAAAAAAGCATAGCGCAAGTCGCCAGCAAAGTCAAGTCCTTTCCCATTAATTATGGGTGCGAATTTCCCAGAATCAAAAAAGGGGGTTAGTGGGGAGTCAGACCAAATATAGGTTACACTTCAACTTTAAATGAGAAACGCTGTCATTCTTTGTAGGGAATATGACTAGACAAACCGCTAATCTCGGACAAACAGGAATTGCCGTCAGTGCCTTGGGAATCGGGACTTGGGCATGGGGAGATAAACTATTCTGGAACTATGGCAAGGAATACGGAGCTAGTCAGGTAGAGGAGGCCTTTAAAGCGGCAGTAGAGGCAGGAATCACCTTTTTTGACACTGCCGAAGTCTATGGACTGGGGGAATCGGAACGACTCTTAGGAAAATTTACCCAACAGACCGATATTCCCATCGATATTGCCAGCAAATTTGCCCCCGTACCGTGGCGATTGGGGGCGAATGCGGTGCATAATGCCATTACCGAGAGCTTAAACCGTCTAAAAACCGATAAAATTACCCTTTACCAAGTACATTGGCCCTTCACCTTCCTAATTAGCCAAGAAACCCTAATGAATGCCCTAGGGGAAGAAGTAAAACGCGGCCGGATTGGTTCCGTGGGTGTAAGTAATTATTCCGCCGAGCAAATGCGTCAAGCAAGCCAGATTTTGGCGAAAAAAGAGGTTCCCTTAGCGGTCAATCAGGTGCAGTATTCGCTTTTGTATCGCAAAATAGAAACTAAGGCAATTTTAGCCACGGCCAAGGAATTAGGTGTCACCATCCTCGCCTACAGCCCCCTCGCTCAAGGACTACTGACGGGTAAATATAGCCCAGAAAGCCAGAATTTGCCCGATGGAGCCAGAAAAGTTGACTCGCGGTTCAAAAAAGAAGGTTTGGAGAAAATAGCCCCAATTTTAAGGGTAATGCAAGAATTGGGCGAAAAATACCAAAAAACCCCCGCACAAGTCGCCCTCAATTGGTTAATCGCCCAAGGGGATGTGATTCCCATTCCGGGGGCAAAAACCGCGGCCCAAGCGAGGGAAAATGCCGGGGCGTTAGGATGGAGTTTAGAAGCGCGAGAGGTGACGCAATTAGAACAGATGAGCCGGCCTTGGCTGTAAAAATCAAAACTTTTGATTTTTGATCACCATTCTGGAAAAAGTCTCTAACTTTTTGGTGATCAAGATTAAAACAGGCTACAATCTTTGCATACTGCTGTACTACTTAAGAAAACTGGGGAGAAAATTAATGGCGACAATGACAAGTAATCCCGATCGAGATAAAGCCTTAGGCCTAGTCTTAAATCAAATCGAGCGCAACTTTGGCAAAGGTTCGATCATGCGTTTGGGAGACGCCACCCGGATGCGGGTAGAAACCGTGCCTAGTGGTGCTTTAACCCTAGATATGGCGTTGGGTGGCGGTTTACCGAAAGGCCGCATCGTCGAAATTTACGGGCCGGAAAGTTCTGGAAAAACCACCTTAGCCCTCCATGCGATCGCAGAAGTGCAGAAAGCTGGGGGAGTGGCGGCCTTTGTCGATGCGGAACACGCTTTAGATCCCACCTATTCGGAAGATTTAGGGGTAGATATCAATAATTTACTGGTGGCACAACCGGATACGGGGGAGGCTGCCTTAGAAATAGTTGACCAGTTAGTGCGTTCTTCGGCCGTGGATATCGTTGTCATCGACTCGGTGGCCGCTTTAGTACCCCGGGCGGAAATTGAGGGGGAAATGGGGGATAATCAGGTGGGTTTGCAGGCCCGTTTGATGAGTAAAGCCCTGCGAAAAATTGCTGGTAATATTGGTAAATCGGGTTGTGTGGTGATTTTCCTCAACCAACTGCGGCAAAAAATCGGTGTCACCTACGGCAATCCTGAAGTGACCACCGGAGGAACGGCCTTAAAATTCTATGCCTCGGTGCGTTTAGATATCCGTCGCATTCAAACTTTGAAAAAAGGCACGGAAGGAGAATACGGAATTCGGGCTAAAGTTAAGGTGGCTAAAAATAAAGTCGCGCCTCCTTTCCGGATTGCTGAATTTGATATTATCTTCGGTAAAGGCATTTCCCAGGTGGGTTGTATGCTCGATATCGCCGAACAAACTAACGTAGTTACTCGTAAAGGGGCATGGTATAGCTATAATGGCGAAAATATTGCCCAGGGTCGCGATAATGCCGTTAAATATCTCGAAGAAAGGCCAGAAGTAGCGGCAGAAATTGAGAAGTTATTGCGGGATAAATTAGACATGGGTTCGGTTCCTTTCCCCACGGAACCTGCCGATGAGGACGAGGGGGACGATGAGGAACCAGAAATCTAAAAGAAGAGGGTTTTAGGTCTTGGTTATCCCCCTATTTTGGGGGATTTTTTAGCTTCAGAATCGATAGATTTAGCGGCTTCTAACCATGATTGTAAACCTTTTTTAGTCGGTGTTCCTTTAGTGGTAAAAGTCCATAGATCTCGTTTATGTTGGGGTCCGTAGCTGATATGAATCGGGCGATTAATTCCGTAAAAATAGAGAGAATCAAAGGGTAATTTTTGGGTTAAAATCCAATCTATCAGGCGATCGCTAGTTAAATTGATAATCCGAAAATCACAGGCTGCCCCCAATCGCTGACAATAATATTGACCTTTTTGATTAATTTCGTGGGCGCAATGTTGATCGCGACTGGGATCGATTCTACCGTTTTTTAAGCCAGTGATTGGGTCTTTTTTTTGGAGAAATTTTCTCAGATCATTGGAACAAAATCCATAGGTTAATTGGAATTTTTCTCGACCAAAATTATCAATAATTGGATCGATAATAAAGTGAGCGAGATTTTGCCAAGCGTTTATCGTTGCGGTATTTTTTGGGTAGGGATCGATTTGTGCTGCGTACTTTTGATAGGTTTGGGAACAGGTAGATAATTCTTCTAGGGTTAAATATTTACCAATTAACATAATCAGTTATCAGTTTTTAGCTAGATCCTATCACCCGATTTAGCTATTTTACCAAAGCTGCTTTTTTGCGACCATAATAAACAGCGATAAAAGCGCTGACATACATCCATAAACTATAGACCATTGCGGGAATGGCCAGATCGGGATTCTTTAATAAACCGGCAGTGATGCCAATAGCTAAAGTGCCGCTTTGAATACCCACTTCAATTGCAATACAAATTCTTTGGGGAATAGTTAATTGAAATAAAAGACCACTGAAAAAGCCAATTAGGGAAGCAATCGTATTTAAAATGATCACTGCGATGCCAGTTTGAGCGATAAATAAAGGTAAACGTTGCCATTCTCTCAGGATTAATAAGCAGATAATAACCGCTAGAAAAATCACGGCTAAACGATTAGTTATCGGTTCCAGACTTTTGGCCAGTAAAGGGAAGTAATGGCGGATAGTCATACCCATAACCAGGGGTAAAACTATAATCAAAAATATCTGCGCCATAGTGGAACCAATGGGTAGGGAGATAGCGGCACTTTCACCCATAAAATGCTGGAGAATGAAACTAGCTAAAAAAGGTATTGTGAAAATGGTGATGATGCTGCTAAAAGCGGTTAAAGTAACAGAAAGGGCCACATCTCCCTTAGCTAAATAGGTTAAAACATTGGAGGAAGGACCGCCTGGACAAATGGCGACAATCATTAAACCGACGGCAATTTCTGGCCGGAGAGGCAAAAGAGAAGCAATAATAAAGCCGACGATCGGTAGAATAATAATTTGATTGACTAAACCGATCAGGACTGCTTTGGGATAACGGGTGATACGCTGAAAATCGGCGAGAATTAATCCCAATCCCATGCCTAACATTAAAACGCCTAGGCCAACGGGTAAGAGGATATTAGTAAAAAAGTCGGCTTGCATGGGATAAAAGCGGAGAAGACGAGCTTATTTTCCCATAAATTGACTAATTTATTCGTGTCCCTAGTTACCGATTTTGCTGACTAAAAAACCCCCGGTGTGCAGGGGAGATTAAATTGTAGGAGAAATTCAACCCTGGGGATTTTAGTCCAGTTTCCCTTCCCGCTCCGGGATGATATCCTAGTTATACTTCAGTTGCTTGGTGGCAACCATGGGATCACAGCTAGGGAACTGCTGATGCGACTGCCACTTTCGACACCACCAATGCCTAGGGAATGTTGCCGCAGGACTTCCATCAAAAATAACGAGGGCAAATTTTCCTTCTAAATCCCGCAGTCCTTGAATTCCTTTCTGTTGATAAATTGCTAGGGCGATCGAGGTGGTAGATTTTTGGTGAACGATAGGTGAGTTTTTGCGGTGTTTTCCCTTCTAGATCGAGGGACAGTTTTTTGTCATCTAAGTTGTGTGTAAACATAGCAACCCTCCAGATCTCTACAGTTCTATTGTACCTTTATTCCTGGTTCGAGTGCCGGGGACTGTAATAATGTGTATTGTTCGTCAGAGAAGACTCAACCGTTGTTTGTTTTAAAGGTAGTCGCAAGTGTAAGCGGATTAATTTTCCTTAGCTTGTTGACCGATTCCCTCAGCACGATTACCGGTTTACTCTTTGCCTCTTTGTGCGATCGAGTTCGAGGATTTCTCTAGGGTAAAGTAATTGATAAAGTAGCTAATTTCCCCGATATCACTCTCTTTGATAATCCCGATTGATTGAACTTAATTAAGTTAACGGAAAAAGGGTTAAATTCTCTAGAATAATTATCCTGAGAATTGGTCATTTTTGAGGAACAGACTGCCTACCTTGCTGCTAATCGAGAATAGGAAATCTATCAATAGTAATTAGTCATCGATTAGCTCTTTGTCAAGGGGAACTGATGAGCAAACGAGGACAATATCACCTTATGTTTACCCGTCAAGCTAATAGTTATCAATAACCTGAGTTCCCGATTTTGCCGAGTAAAAAACCCCCAGTGTTCAACCGAGGTTAAATTGTAGGAGAAATCCAATCATGAGGATTAAACCTCTTGCATAATTAATTTTTGATGGTTCAAAAACGGCAAAAATAAGGATTAAATTGCATAAAATTTGTAAATAGACCATTTAATTGATTATTATTCATTCTTAATTCTCCTGACTACTGACTACTGACTACTGACTCCTAACCCTAACAACAATTTTTGATTTTTACAAGAGGTCTATTTTAGTCCAGTTTCCCTCTCTCGCTCCGGAGTGAGAGAATAGTCATACTTAGTTTTTTTGTCCCGATCGAGAGTATTTTCTGAGATAGATCATTGCCGATCTGGGGATAAAAAACCGTAATTTCGCCCGATATAACCTTTTATTTGCCCCTATGACTGTCAAAATCGCTCTTAACCCCAATCAGATTCAAAATCTGGATCTATCATCTTTAGAGACTATTATTCAAGATTATCGGTCCCGATCAGCGATCGCCGAACTGGAACAAGCTCTACAATTAGAGATAGATTATCCTCGCGCGGAGGGTGATATGCGGGAATTATCGGAGATAGCGGAAGTTAGGCTGTGGTTTCTGCGTTTAGATGCGGTTTATCCCTGGTTAATTTTTATTCTTGACCCAAAACAGGGAGAAATCGCCCGTTATGCTGCTATGTTGGTCCCCCATCAATTCCATCGCGGGGAAGGAATTCAATATAATCCCGAAGCTTTAGAGATTTTTGTGATGCAAAAACTCTTTATTTTGTCTGATTGGCTGAAAAGTCAGCAAATTCCTGCTTTATCTCGCTTAAAATTTTTCGCTCAACAGTTTGGTTACGATATCGACGAGGAATTTCTCTCTAGTCTCTAAAAGCCTCCTGCGCTGACTAGATAAGGTATTTTTAATATATGGCAAGCTACTGTCTCGCCCAATTTAGCGCCACCAATACCCCTATCAGAGAATCATGGATACAAAATCCTTTAAACGTACCCTACAGCAATCGGATAACTATAACCGCAAGGGATTCGGTCATAAAGAGGAAGTAATGGATGCGATGACCAATGAGTATCAAAGCGACCTGATCCAAGAAATTCGTGAAAATAATTATCGTTTACAACGGGGGGACGTGACGATCTATCTCGCTCAAGCTTTTGGTTTTTGTTGGGGGGTAGAACGCGCTGTCGCCATGGCCTACGAAACTCGTCAACATTTTCCCCAGGAACGTATCTGGATTACTAACGAAATTATTCACAATCCCTCGGTTAATCAGCGTCTGCGCTCCATGGCCGTGGGTTTTATTCCGGTCGAAAATGGCCAAAAAGACTTTACTGTGGTGGAATCGGGGGATGTGGTGATTTTACCTGCTTTTGGGGCCAGTGTCTCGGAAATGCAAATACTTAACGATAAGGGTTGCATGATTGTGGATACTACTTGTCCCTGGGTTTCTAAGGTGTGGAATTCCGTGGAAAAGCACAAAAAAAGCGACCACACTTCGATTATTCACGGCAAATATAATCACGAAGAAACGATCGCCACTAGCTCTTTTGCCGGCACTTATCTAATCGTTTTAAATTTGGCTCAAGCTAATGATGTCGCTAATTATATTCTCCACGGTGGCGATAAAAATGAGTTCTTAGAGAAGTTTAAAAATGCCCATTCCCAGGATTTCGATCCCGATCGCAATCTAGATTATATCGGTATTGCCAATCAAACCACGATGCTGAAAAGTGAAACGGAGGAAATTGGCAAACTCTTCGAGCATACTATGTTGAGAAAGTACGGACCGATCGATTTTAAAGATCATTTCATGAGTTTTAATACCATCTGTGATGCCACTCAAGAGCGTCAAGATGCCATGTTTGAACTGGTGAAAGAACCGCTTTCTTTAATGGTGGTAATTGGCGGTTATAATTCCTCTAATACCACTCACCTACAGGAAATAGCGATCGAGCGTGCCATTCCCTCCTATCATATCGATAGTGCCGAGCGCATTCTCCCCGGTAATCGCATCGAACATAAACCTTTAGGGGACGATTTAATCATCACTGATAACTGGTTAAATGAGGGAAAAATTGTCGTCGGAGTGACTTCTGGCGCTTCCACTCCTGATAAGGTGGTAGAAGAGGTAATCGAGAAAATTTTTGCGCTCAAATCTTCTTTAGTCCCCGGTTAATTAGCCTAGGTGTGTTAGCCTTTAGCAATGGCTGCATCTCATAGCAAAAATAGGAGATGCAGCTGATATTTTTCTCAGTGGGATTGCTCAGAAACTAACTACCGCAATCTTGACATTGACGTTAGAACCGTTGGATTCTTCTCGTTGAGTGTATCTCATATTTGCAGAAATACCGACAATCAGCAATTATCAGCTTCTGAAGGCAAGAGGCAAAAGACAGAATCTGACAATTCTCCTACCTAAAAAGAAGGTTAGAAACTAGGCACATCAAAGCTTTTAGCTTAACCAATTAGGTCTTAGATTCGGTCGAGTGACTTTTAAATTATTACAGATATATCAGCAGCTGCGTGTAAGCATCCCACCGAAAAACTAATGCGCGAGGGGTTTGGGGACGGCGCTTGCGTCCCCAACGGGGG
>NZ_JAPZSZ010000275.1:0-4752 GCF_027532095.1 Microcystis sp. LE19-195.1E | reverse complement strand
TTTTGGCCGCAGGGCTTGCGGTGTCAGTCTGTAGAGCGACTATAAGACCAGAATAGAGTAAATCTGTTAAGGCAGGTGCGAAAAATCCTTCGGGAAAGAAGCAGAAACCTAAATCGTGAGGTTTGGGAATCACCGTCCGTTCACGGCGGTGAGGATGTCAACTGGGTACTCTGTAGTTGAGAGCTAAAAAAGCCAGTGGTTTTCAGGAAAAACTGGGAGGGTTGAAAAGTGAAATCAAAAGGGAAGGGGATACAGTCAAAACTGTCATCGTCCGAGTCAGGTTTCTCGATGTTAGAAGTAATAATTGCCATTTTAACTATTACCGCTTTCTTAACAGGAACCTTACAGTTAATGGCAGTGAATGCCTTATATAAAGTTCGAGCAGAAAGACAAGCTAAAGCCTACTTTTGGATACAAGAAGACTTCGAGTATGTCAAATTTTTAGCTTCGAAGTTAGATGTGAGATCCGTATTTGTCACCACAGATGTATGTACAAATATCGATAAGGGTTATGCCACAGCCTTAAGAAGACAACTAACGGCTACTCCCCTCACCACCACTACTATACCGACGGAACAATTAGTAACGACAACAACAATTGTCGGTAAAAAAAACTATTCTCTCGTTCGGACTTTTAATATTGCTAACCAAGAGGATAATCCTCATCGTCTCCGTATAGAGTATGAAGTGAGATTAGCTGATCCTAAAACTGCTAACGATTACCCCAACCAAGAAAATGTTATTGCTAAAAGTTCTGTCGAGGTGATTCCCGATGCGTCGTTTAAATGTCCATCATAAAAATCAGGGTTTTACCCTGTTAGAAATTTTGATAGCTTTGGCAATTGCGGGAATTCTTGCCGCCTTAACCGGACCTAATTTATTAGCTTGGTTGAATAGCAATAAAGTCCAAGAAGCCACCGATTCTATACAATCAGCCCTAAGGGATGCTCAAAAACAAGCTATCCGTCGAGGGAGAATTTGCACGATTAATTTTACTAACGGGACTGGCACTAATCCCACGGTTTACTCGCAAATAACTGCCAGTGAGCCAGGTTGTTTAGTGGCGGCTAATACTAATGCGGGTTTTCTAAATCTGCCGCAGGGAGTATTTATGGTGGTGAGGAATTTTCCGAATCTTCCCCCTGGGAGCAGCAGTCCGGGGGTACAGTTTTCCTTTCGGGGTCATGTGCCGGGGCTAGCCTTTACTCCGCGGGCAAGCCAAGCGATAATCGTATTATATCCCGCTGCCAATGCCACCGCCGCGCCCTATCCCAACCAAGAAAGAAAGTGTATAGTTATCGCTTCTCTGTTAGGAATAGTTAAACAAGGTACTTATAACGACACTTCTCTAGATGCGCTCGATGCCGCTAAGTGTATAATCCGTCTCGATGGAACTGAACCCTAATCAGCTTCTCAAGGCAACACACCCCAACCCTGTGCAGTTAATCACCCCGTGCAGGATCGCAGAATCCAACCCAGTAAGACTCCGATACCACCAAAGCGGACAATTTGCCAAAAAACCTCCCCCAGCAGTCCGCGACGGATTCCTTCCCAGAATAGACGCTTTAATTCCCCTTCTTTAAGTAAATTGCTTTCTAAAATTACCTCTAATTCTTGAATCTGTTCGCGAATTTGTGCCAATTCCTTTTCTAGTTCAGGTAGGGGATTTTCGCGCCATTGGGGTTCTATTTGGCTAAATTGTGCCTCTAGGTCTTTTTTTTGCTGTTCTGCTTCGTTGATCTGTCGATAACGGTCTCTTAGTGCTGCGATCGCCGCTTCGACTTCTTCAATCGCTTGGGTAAATTCTGCCGATTCATCGCTAGGGTATGGGTTTTCTTCTAAGGACATGGACTCGATCCGATTGCCTGCGTCTAAACTATAGTTATAGACGATTTTACGGTTTTACGAAACCTTTTGATTATGATTCCATCCCCTGTCTCTTCCTCATCTCAGACTGTTGATGATCTATCTACCCTGGAATTGGCGCGGATTTTGGCGGAACGTTTGGCGATCGCACCGATTGACTGGCATCGTCTGAAAGCCAATCGTAATGCTCGGGCCGCCGAACAATTAGGGACGGCTTTGGTGTTTTTATTAGATAATCAGCCAGAAGAAGCACTTCCTCGGCTACAACAGGCTACAGGCTGGCTCGATCGCTCGATTTCTGCTCCTCCCTGTCCTTCTCACGGTCATGGTCCTTAGGTGAACCAGCGTTCCTGTTTAATTTGTTTACAAAGTTTCAGTTGGGTTCCTTTTTGATTCCAGTGAACTTGGTCGAAGATTTGATATAACATACACAGTCCTCGGCCATTTTCCGCTTCTTCGGGGGGAAAATTGGGACAATCGCAACTACAGCCATGATGGTGACAACCTGGTGTAAATCCACAACCTTCGTCGGTAATTACCCAAGAATACTCGTCTTTACTGCTGGAAAAGTGAACGACCACGGTTTTGCTGGGATCGAGATGATTGCCGTGTTTAGCGGCATTAACTAAAGCTTCTTGCAATCCTAATCTAATTTCTGGTTCTAATTCTTCCGGAATACTAGCGGTCAGTAAATCTAAAATCGGACAAAGATACAAGGTGGAAGCGAAACTCATGGTGTTCCAGCTTCGTTTGCTTGTTGGCAGTGAAATAGCAATCACGCGCTTTACCTCTAGCTTTTATTCAATGACTGTTCTCTTACAGAAAGATTAAGGTCTCTTAACCGTCGATCTAGATGATTGCCATACCTAATGAGTCATATTTTATCCCTTTTCTGTCTCTGAGATTGATTAGATATTTTTATGATTGATCTACAAACCAATCGAGAATCAAGGCCACTTTGAGTGGGTAATTAATCAAAAAAGTAGTTGATTGGAACGGTCTTTAATATGCTATTATCCTTACCCATTGACTTTTCAGCCATAAACGGCTAAAGTGTCGGGTTTTTCCTCCTATTTCATCCTACCATATTCGCTGTTTTTTGTCTAAGAAAAGCGGCGCATTCGACGTGGGGAGTTTGGGGAAAGAAATCAGCTGTTTGCACTTCTAGCAGTTGATAATCGCCTGTTTTACAGAGATATTGCAAGTCTCTGGCTAAAGTTGCACTTTGACAACTGATATAAACAATGCGTTGACTTTGCAGCTGTAACAGACTATCGAGGACAGATCGATCGCAACCTTTGCGGGGCGGATCGAGTAGAATAATGTCGGGTTTAACTGTCAGTTGCGGTAAAGTTTTTTCTACTGCCCCCAAAATAAAAGTTGTGTTGGTAATATTATTTAATTGGGCGTTAATCTTGGCTCGATCGAGGGAAAAGCTATAGGATTCTAGTCCAATCACCTCTTTAACCCGTTTAGCGAGGGGTAAAGTAAAAGTACCGATGCCACAGTAGGCATCAATGAGAATTTCTTCACCTTTAAGGTCTAATTTCTGACAAATAACCGCAAATAAGGCTTCAGCAGCCTCTGTATTAACCTGAAAAAAGGTATCGGCAGCCAATTGATAGGTTAATCCGGCGAACTTTTCGGTAATATAGTCCCTTCCGGCGATAGTTGTGGTCTGAGCGCCAAAAATAGCATTACCTCGATCGGGGTGATAATTGACGGTTACACCGACTAAATTGCCGTATTTTGCCAGCCATTGCCGCGCCTGTGCCTCAATTCCCTGTAAATTATTATCGGTACTAATCAGGGTTAATAAAACTTCTCCAGTGTGGCGGCCAATTCTTAGGGATAAATGGCGTAATTGTCCTTGATGGGTCTTTTCATCGTAAATTGACCAGCCTTGACCCTGAATATCCTGTTTTATCTCTGCTAGAAACGGATTTAAAGCCTGATCTTGAATTGGACATTGATTGAGATTAATCAGATGATGGCTGCCGCGACGATAATAACCTGCTTGCACATTGCCGGTGGGGGAAAATCCGAGGGGATAGGTAGCTTTATTGCGATAAGCGAGGGGAGAATTACCGGTGAGGGGAGGATAAACCAAAGGATCGCTAAAACCGCCAATTCTGGTTAATACCTCTTGTACTTGCTCTTTTTTGACCAGGCGCTGAAATTGATCCTCGATGTGTTGCCATTGACAGCCACCACATTTATCGGCGACGATGCAGCGGGGCCGGATACGATGGGGAGAAGCTTGGAGAATAGTTTGTAGTTTGCCGATCGCATGACTTTTTTTGATATAGGTGATGCGGGTTTGAATGCGATCGCCAATGACCGTATCCGGCACAAAAATCACCTGTCCTCGGTATTTTCCCACACCTTCGCCCGTATGGTTGAGGTCGGTAATCTCGATCTCGATTAAATCACCTTGTTGCATAGTTAGGGAAACCAGTTTTCATCCAGGGTTTCTGCTGGGGTAATAATGACTTCTATAGGAATTTCTTGCTTGCTCAATTTCGAGACTATTTGCCTAGCTTTTCCATAACAAGAATCGAAAATTTCGAGGAGATAAGGTTTTAAGCTAGGACTGTCTTCCAGCAGATCGGCAATTTGAACTCGAAAATTAATAATTGCCGCTTCCCATTTATTAGCATTATACTCTCTTTCCGTCTGCCAATAAACTAACTTGAGCAGATGCGCTAATAATTGAATTAACAAACTTTTGAGAGCGTGTCGATTATGGCTCTTCGTTACCCTTTATGCTAAATCAACAGACAAGATGCCAAGACAACATACTTCTAACCCAAAAATTCCGAAAGTTTCTAAAGCCATAGGCTCTCCGTTTTATTAGTTTAAGTTTATTGTTGATTCCCTCGACCA
>NZ_JAPZSZ010000050.1:0-5434 GCF_027532095.1 Microcystis sp. LE19-195.1E | reverse complement strand
GTGGTCAATTACCTAATTTTCAGGGAAAAAATCCCTAAATTTTCCCCCCAATCACTCCAATGGTAGGCACTTTTTCAGGGAAAAAAAGTCTAAAAGCCTTATCCAACAAGGTTTTTAGATTTATTCAGCAAACCCTAAATAAAAGATCTGCGATTCCAAGACATACGGAAATTAGGGATATTCTCGCTAATAAAATCTGCAAATATATCGGAATACCACTAATAAAATAAATCGTTCATCAGTCTTGATGTCAAGTATCAGTATCTGGCAAAAACAGATAAAGATTTCGAGCAGATTCGGGGAGATGAGCGGTTTCAATCATTGCTAAGTTAAGTAAATAACAAAAGAGATAACTATCTATGTCGAAAGCAATCCTATCATCAGAGTTAGGCGATAATAACTCTTAAGTCACAACTTTCGATCCTAATCAGGAGACCGATTGCTATGACACTGGCAAATACCCACCTAAAAATCGAAAATTTCGCTCATTATATCATAAAAATCACAAAAAATACTTAATTTAATAAGACAACTAAATAATTGTTTAATCGGTAATTCTTGAGGAAATCTAAAATCAGAACCCAACTGGCAAAAAAAGTGAGAGAATAAAAACATAGTTCAGAGAGTAGAGGCTCTCAAGACAAGCTTTCCAGTCGTAAAATCCATAATTCTTGCTGAGTGAAGGCTAATAAATAAGTAGGTAGGCGTTAAAAATTATCAGACACCCCCTCATCAAGGGGGGACTAAGGGGGGGATCGGCACCCCCCTTATCAAGGGGGGCAGGGGGGATCGAACCTAAAATCCATTTTTAATTTAATTATAACCAGCTACTTAACTTTCAAAAAAGCAGAATTCAATTTAGTAGAAAAAAATCGCAACAATCTGTCAATCTACTGAAAAAAAGAGAGAAACATTATGTTTTGTGAACAATGTGAACAAACCGCTAGTGGTAATGGTTGTCATCAGTGGGGAGCCTGTGGAAAAAGTCCCGAAGTCAACGCCGTTCAAGACTTATTAGTTTATTGTCTGCGGGGATTAGCATCGGTGGTTTTTAAAGCCAAAGAAGCGGCAATATCTACTCGCGAAGCCGATATTTTTACCTGCGAGTCGCTTTTCGCCACCATGACCAATGTGAACTTCGATCAAAGACGTTTTACCGATTATATTCAGCGTTGTTTAGAGATTCGGGAAAATTTAAAAGCACAATTGGGATCGGTGGACTGGTCTGCACTTGCTAACTATCAGCCTAATTTTAATGAGAGCCTAGTCAGCCAAGGGCAAGAAGTATCCTTAGAACTAATTGAAAAAGTACAGGATCTCGATATTTTTTCCCTAAAGTTAACCGCTATCTACGGAGTTAAAGGTCTGGCTTCCTATACTTTCCACGCTCAGGAATTAGGTCAAGAGGATGACTCAGTTTATCAGGTTATCCAAGAGACTTTAGCGGCGATTGACCGCAGTGATTTAAACCTGAATGATTGGGTGGCAATCTGTCTAAAAGTCGGGGCAGCAAACCTGCGGGCCATGGAATTATTAGATCAAGGTCATACCGAAACCTACGGTCATCCCATACCGACAAATGTTCCCTTAAATCCGCGTCTAGGTAAAGCCATTTTAGTCTCCGGCCATGATATTAAACAATTAGCGGCTTTACTGGCACAAACTGCCAATACTGGGATAACAGTCTACACCCACGGAGAATTATTACCCGCCCACGGTTATCCAAAACTAAAAGAAAAATATCCCCATCTCTACGGTCATTATGGCACCGCCTGGCAAAATCAAACTAAAGAATTTGCTAAGTTTCCGGGGGCAATAGTTTTAACTACTAATTGTCTCATGCCCCCCCACGAAAACTATGAAAGTAAACTCTTTACCCTCGGACCTGTGGGTTATGCCCATATTAACCGCTTAGAAACAGTGGACGGTGCGATCGATTTTAGTCCCGTGATTGCTAAAGCGCAGTCATTGCCCGGATTTACTGAAATAAGCGAACCTCGGCAGGTAATGGTAGGATTTGCCCACAATACCGTTCTCAGTGTCGCTGATACGGTGGTTAATGCCCTTAAACAGGGTAAAATCCGTCACTTCTTCCTAGTTGGGGGCTGCGATGGGGCAAAACCCGATCGCAATTACTACACCGAATTCGTGGAACAAGTTCCCGAAGATTGCATCGTTTTAACCCTTGCCTGTGGAAAATTCCGCTTTTTCGACAAACAATTAGGTAGCATCGAAGGATTACCCCGGCTGATGGACGTGGGACAATGTAACGATGCCTATAGTGCCATTAAAATCGCCCTAGGATTAGCCAACGCTTTTAACGTTAGCGTCAATGAGATTCCCCTCTCCCTAATTATCTCTTGGTACGAACAAAAAGCGATCGCTGTACTGCTCACCCTGCTGCATCTAGGTATTCAAAATATCCGTCTGGGACCAACTTTACCGGCATTTATCTCCCCCAACGTCCTCAAATTCCTCTCCGATACCTATCACCTGCGGCCGATTACCACCCCCGCAAAAGACTTAGCCGATTGTCTAGGTTAAAACTTTCTGTAAAAATCCCACCATAGGCCACAAATTGTGGCCTATGGGAAGGAGAGGGATATTATCCTCAAGGAGAATAATTTTTATGTCCGTAATCACTTTAAGCATTGATGGTAAAGATGTAGCGATCAAAGCGGGTTCGCGAGTTCTCGCAGCCGCTAGTCAGGTAGGAATAAAAATTCCTGCCCTCTGTCATCTCGATGGGGTTTCCGAAGTGGCTGCCTGTCGCTTATGTTTGGTAGAAATTGAAGGTATTAATAAATTATTACCCGCCTGTGTAACGGAGGTGGCGGAAGGAATGGTGGTTCATACCGATACCCCAAAACTGAAAGAATATCGCCGCATGACGGTGGAATTATTATTCGCTGAAGGCAATCACGTTTGTGCGGTTTGTGTGGCTAATGGTAACTGTGAATTGCAAGATTTAGCCATCGAAGTGGGTATGGATCATAGTCGTTTTCCCTACCGTTTTCCCAAGCGAGAAGTGGACATTTCCCATCCTCTTTTCGGTATCGATCATAATCGTTGTGTTCTCTGTACCCGTTGTGTGCGAGTCTGTGATGAAATTGAAGGGGCGCACGTTTGGGATCTGGCTTATCGCGGCGAAAAAGATAAAATTATCGCGGGAATGGATCAGCCTTGGGGCAGCGTTTCTGCCTGTACTTCCTGCGGCAAATGTGTTGCCGCTTGTCCAACCGGGGCGATATTCCGCAAGGGTTCCGCCGTTTCTGAAAAAGAGGAAGATCGATCGAAGTTGGAATTTTTAGTTAATGCTAGGACTCAACACCAATGGACGCGTTAAAGTAATCAATGGAGGGTGATAGTGATCGATGGGCGCATTTAGATATCTACGAGCAGAAACTAACCGCCAAGGTAAGGGAGGAATATGATCAGATTATGGATAATAATCAAGATATCCTAGGGATTGCTGCCCAATACGAAATCCCGGAGATCGATATCCGACGCGCCAAGGATTATGCTTTTGGATCGGGAGTGTCTCGATATCAATTTTTTCCCGAAGGTTTAATGGTAGCAGCTTGGCGAAGACTCGCTGGCGCTCAAGGGAATAATCTTGATCGGATGTTTCTCAATCATGAAATCTACGAATCTGACTTAGTGATTAATCGAGGCTTTTCGCAGCAACAAGCGCATTTACTGGCACAAAAACAATATCCTTGGTCCGATTCAATTCAGCAAACAAGATAATTATGACCACATCACCCGAATCGCAATTTCTGCAAGCCCTAGAAATGTGTCAGTCTCTCTCCAATTTGACGGCGCAATTTTCTAGTATTCCTTGTCGGATAATTGAAATTTTGTCTGATATTAGTCAAGAGCCTAGAGTTTTGTATTCGCTCTTAATTAAATATTCTAGAGAAGTGGATTCCGCTTTGGTTGCCCTAGATATTTATGCCAAAAGTGCTGATAATTGGCGAGTAAAAGATCGAGATAAAACCTGTTCTCTTGGTTTTGGAGTAAAAGACCATTGCACGATTTTAAGCTGTTTGCTCAATTTCGGCAAACGTCCTTTTTCTTTTATTTCCTATACGGGAAATTTTGCATCGGAGGCGATTATTTTTGAGCTACTTAAAGACTGGAAAAATCTAGATATAGCTCCTTTCTTTGAGGAAAAAATGCAAGAGTTTATCCAGGAGGCAAAAATAGCTTAAAAGAGTATTTCTTTTCGTTTGATCCTTTTGACGAAATTGCAACTCAGCCAAAAAATACCAATCAAGGAATTAAAATTATGTCTAAAATTCGCTTCGCTACTGTCTGGTTAGCTGGTTGTTCGGGATGCCATATGTCCTTCCTCGATTTGGATGAATGGCTGTTAGAATTAGCCGAAAAAGTTGACGTGGTGTATAGTCCTGTCGGCTGCGATCTGAAAACCTATCCGGAAAATGTCGATGTCTGTTTAGTGGAAGGAGCGATCGCTAATCAGGATAATTTAGAACTAATTCATCTAGTCCGTCAAAATACCAAAACCGTCGTTTCTTTTGGTGATTGCGCCGTGACTGCTAATGTTCCCGCTATGCGGAATATGTTAGGAACTGCCGATCCCGTGCTAAAAAGGGCTTATTTAGAGTTAGGAGATAACACCCCTCAACTACCAGAAGAACCCGGTATCGTTCCCGAATTATTAGATCAAGTGCTGCCAGTCCATCAAGTCATTCCCATCGATATTTTTATGCCGGGATGCCCCCCCGATGCGGACAGAATTCGCGAGACATTGATTCCGATTTTAAAAGGGGAATTACCGGTGATGGCAGGACGAGAAATGATTAAATTTGGTTAATTGAATCAGTTATCAGTTATCAGTTATCAGTTATCAGTTATCAGTTATAAGATTTGAGTTTTAAGTTTTGAGTGAGCAGTATGTATTAAGTGAGCCTCATCAAATGCCAGTTTGCTGCTGTCTTTTCGCTGATTATTGATTACTGTTTACTGATTACTGATTGGGTGCATCTCACATTTGTAGAAATACCGACAATCAGCAATTATCAGTGACTCCTAAATTATTACAGATGTGTCAGCAGCCGCGTGTAAGCATCCCACCGAAAAACTAATGCGCGGGGGGTTTGGGGGCGGCGCCACGCCCCCAACGGGGGGTTTGGGGGGTAGAACCCCCCAAAAGCTTGGATTGAGTGATAAAATCGGAAGTAATAGTAAATCCGTTGAGTATGGGCTACATATCAAGAGAGGCACTCCTGCAAAACGGAGAATAAATAATCAGTTTTTAATAACTGGATTTAGTAGACCTCTTGCATAATTTTTTTATGGTATAATGGAGGGTTTTGCTTTTTTCTCAATTCTTAGATTGAAGTGGAAAAAAGAATAAAATGTGATCTTAGGTCAGGAAATCATCTATAATTTTGCTATGTTTATTAGC
>NZ_JAPZSZ010000274.1:0-1874 GCF_027532095.1 Microcystis sp. LE19-195.1E | reverse complement strand
ATGCGATCGCATAATCCCATCACTAAAGGCACATGATGTTCGATTAACAGGACAGTTAAAGCTAAATTATCACGAATTTGTCGAATTAGCTGACTTAATGACCCCTTTTCGCTGGGATTCATCCCGGCTGCCGGTTCATCGAGGAGTAATAACTGGGGTTGCAAAGCTAAAGCGCGGGCAATTTCCAAGCGTCTTTGATCACCATAGGCTAAATTACAGGCTTTCCGATTGCTTTGGTCGGTTAATCCGACTAAATCTAATAATTCCGCTGCTCTTTTATAGGTTTTTTCCTCCTCCCTTCTCGAAACCGGTAAACCCAAAATTCCCGTCCAGAGATTGGAGCTATTGTGAAGGTTAGCAGCGATCACCACATTTTCTAAAGCCGATAATTCGCCAAATAAGCGCAAATTCTGGAAAGTACGGGCAATTCCTGCCTGAGCGATCTGGTGAGGACGATAATTCGCCAGACTGTACCCTTGATAAATTAAATCACCACTCGATAGGGGAATTAAACCGGTGATCAGATTAAATAAAGTCGTTTTTCCCGCCCCATTGGGTCCAATTAAGCCAAAAATCTCGTTTTTTTGTACCTGAAAGGAAACCCCATCGACAGCGACTAATCCCCCAAATCGACGGGTTGCCCCCCGCACTTCTAATAAATTTGCCTGCATCCTTGTTAACAGATTAAATTAGTCGATTTTACTCGATCAAGACTATTCAAAGTAAGCATTGCACCGAGCCAAAAAATATTTGTCAGGAGATTTACCCTGAAAGAATCAGTTTTAAAGATTTATCGGGCAATTATTTTGATGAGGAAATACTTTACACAATCCTGACCAGATAAACAAGACGGCTCACCACTACTAGCGAATCACTACCCATAACGAAAAACTGCCATAATTGCAGAAATGTCCTCATCTAGCCAAAAGGCGATCGCTATTGATGAAAAATGACGCTAAAATTATCGATCTCGTCATCCGGCTGTTTTTTCTCGGCCTGTTGTTATTTGCTGGTTTTACCCTGCTGCGTCCCTTCCTAACCATGATCCTCTGGGGAGCAATTCTAGCGATCGCTTGGTATCCACTCTTTCTCTGGTTAAAAAAGTTACTCGCTGGCCGGGCGAAACTGGCCGCAGTTCTCCTCACCCTACTTTGTCTAGGGATTATTATCGGTCCGGTGAGTGGCATTGCAGCAGTTCTGGCGGGTAATCTGCGAACGATGGCCGAATATATCGATACTGGTGCGGTGCTGATTCCCCCTCCCCCCGCCGATGTGGCCACCTGGCCGATGATCGGCGAAAGGATTGCCGGTCTCTGGCAGCAGGCATCGGATAACACGGGTCAATTTCTTCAACGCTTCGAGCCACAATTAAAAGAACTGGGGAAAATCTCCCTTTCTCTGGCCACCAGTACTGGTCTGACGGTGCTGAAATTTATCGCCTCGATTCTGATTGCGGCGGCACTCACCCTCTCGGCTAAAAATCTGACTCACCTGATGAACCGGTTAGCGGAAAAGATCGCCCCGGGTAGAGGAATCGCGCTGGCCAGTCTTACCGCCTCCACCGTCCGCAATGTTAGCCGCGGTATTATTGGCGTTGCCATTATCCAGAGTCTTTTGATCGGCATCGGTTTAGTAGCGGTGGGAACGCCTGCGGCCGGTTTATTAACTCTCCTCACCCTAATTTTGGGCATTCTCCAAATTGGCCCCGGTTTGATTGTCTTGGGGGCGCTCATTCACGCTTGGGTAACACTACCCAATTCCATCGCCCTATTATTTACTCTCTGGATGATTCCCGCCACCTTGGTCGATAATTTCCTCAAACCGATCTTAATGGGGCGCGGCCTGCCCATTCCCATGGTGGTGATTCTGCTCGG
>NZ_JAPZSZ010000118.1:0-7572 GCF_027532095.1 Microcystis sp. LE19-195.1E | reverse complement strand
TTCTTTTAGCTGCACCTTTTAATTGAAGTGCAGTTTCACTGAGCAATTTCTTGAGGGAATCAGTTAATTCCATATACACTTACAAAGAAAAACTTGATTAATAATGTACAGGATTAATTCTACTACAAAATTGGAAGGAGGAGGCAACCATCGACCCCTACCTCCTACACTCCGAGAATGATTATTATTCTTGAGCATGAATAGTTTATTTTTTGGAAGTCCCTTAAAAGCCTGTCGAGCTTTAGGCATTGAACGCATTTATGATGTTGGTTATCCCTGTGATTTGAGTACCACAGAAGGTCAATTCAAAGGAATAGAGATAGTCCCTATGGGATTTCAGTCTAATCAGGTTGTTAGTGAATTAATGTTAACTTCACGGGGAGGCTTTCTAGATTATAGCCGTTTTCCAAGAGATTTAGGCAAATCCACTGTCTTTGCCGCCTATGCCGCCCACGGTTTGGTTCCAGTTCTAACAGACTATAACCCTTCTGAAGCCGATGGAGTAGAAAATAATAAACATTATTTAGTAGCTGATGAAAATCTGTCTAGTCTCGATTTGACTCAACTTCAGCAAATTGCTGACAACGCTCACAGATGGTATCAAGACCATAATTTGATCAAAGTCGCCAAGTTTTACGGTTCGTATTTTAATCCTGATGTTAAACCTGATTTCGGGAATTAAAAAGTTCAGGTAATTCAATCTGACTTTTTTCGTAATCTTGGGGGATGCCTATGTCAATAAAATATTCGTCAGAAATAAAGCCATACATAGGAATTTTCTCGGTATAAACTTTGAGAAAGTCGTCCTCAAAAGAAAATTTTGATGTCAGATCAAAGCTGGATAATATGTTTTTCCATACACAATATATGCCGCCATTAATATAGCCCTTATCTTGATATTTTTTGGATTCAAACCCGATAATTTTTTGGTCATCGTCTAGCAGAACATTATTATAACGATCGAAGTCAGTTATGGGCTTCAGAGCAACAGTTATCAGGGATTTTTTTTGATTATGTAAATCAATTAAGGCGGATAAATTGACATTAAACAAGGTATCGCCGTTGACAATTAATGCTTGTTCGGTTTCAATTTTATTTAGTGCCAACTGGATCGCTCCTCCAGTTCCCAAGGGTGTATCTTCTATCAGATAAGTCAGTTCGTATTCCTTGTAATTATCGCCAAAATGATCGATAATTTTCTGATGTTCATAGCCCACAGAAACTAAAAATTTGTTGGTAATTTTTTGAGAGATTAGGTAATCTAATAGATATTCTAAAAAAGGTCTGTCGGCAACGGGAGCCATAGGTTTTGGTAAACTGTTGATAACTGATCGCAACCTAGTTCCTAACCCACCCGCCAGAATAATTACATCCATAGATACACCTCAAAAATTTGAATTATTGCCAATCTTTTAAAAACTATTCTTAGGGTTATAGGGATAATCCTTCCCCATCGAGCCTTGGTTTGCTATAATGTCCATGCTTGGGTTCCGTATTTGGTAAAATGAAAATTAATCACTTGGCCTCCTTCTGATTTCAAAGCTTTTATTACTTCGATTTTCTTGGTAGGATCGACCATAAAGATAATAAAACCACCGCCACCTGCTCCCGATATTTTGCCTGAATAGGCCCCGGTTTCCCTAGCTACCCGATAAATGCGATCGATCTGCGGATTACTAATTAATTTGGATAATTTCTTTTTCGCTTCCCAAGAAGTTCTCAGAATTTCTGCTATCCCCATAAAATCTGATTTAAGCAGTGCTTCTTTAAAGAGAATTGCCTCTTTTTTGAGTTGATGGGTAGCGGCGATCGCCTGCTCATTTTTTTCTTGGACATTCTGAATTTGATCCTCAATTACTTGAGATGAGTAGCGAGAAATGCCTGTATAGTAGAGGATCAGAGAGACTTCTAATTCATTGATCACCCAATTTTTAATTCTCAAAGGATTAACTATGACTCGATCTTGTTCATAAAATTCCATAAAATTAAAACCGCCAAAAGTGGCAGCGTACTGATCCTGTTTGCCCCCCAACCAGCCTAGATCAATTCGTTCGATCTCGTAGGCTAAATGGGCGATATCGTACTCGCCTAGGGGTAATTTTAACAGTTCCACAAAGGCTTTAACTATGGCCACGGCTAGGGTAGAAGAAGAACCCAATCCCGAACCGGCCGGCGCATCGGAAAAGGTGGTGATTTGCAGCGGCAAAGGTTGCCCTTGATTAAAGTCTTTAATCAAACGATTGTAGACCGCTTTATGCAGATCGAGAACGCCGTTATAGGGGAGAGGAAACTGAAGGGTTTCTATTTGTTGTTCTCCCCGATCGGCGGCAACAAAAATGACTTGTTTGTCAGTAATTTCCGTGACTGTACAGTAGGCATAGAGATCGATAGTAGCGTTGAGAACGTAACCCCCATAAAGACTACAGTAAGGCTCGACATCGGTGCCGCCACCACCTAAACCTAATCTTAAAGGAGCTTTGGTTCTGATGATCATGGGTATGCTGTTGAGGTTGATTTTTTGCTAGGGGATTTTAGTTGGGAAAGAGCGCTTCTTCGATCGCTAAACAAATAGTATGAAGAACAAAACCATGACCTTCTTGAATGCGCGGGGTACTGGTGCTAGGAATCATCAAACAATAATCGGTTTTTTCCTCTAGAGCTAATCCCTTCGCCCCAGTTAAACCGATGCTAGTGAGACCTTTTACTTGACAAACTTTGAGAGCTTGATGGATATTGGCGGAATTTCCCGAAGTGGAAATACCGATAAACACATCACCAGGGTTTCCTTCCGCTTCTATCTGGCGGCTAAAAATATATTCGTAACCATAATCGTTAGCAATCGCTGTTAAACTGGCGATATCGCTATTGAGGACGCGAACTGGTAAAGACTGTCTTTCTTTCAGAAATCGGCCGTGCAGCTCACCGCCAAAATGGATAGCATCGGCGGCACTGCCTCCATTACCGGCGACTAATACTTTGTGGTTGTTGCGATAAGCATTGATACATACTTGGCAAATCTCTTGGATTTTTTCTAGATATTTTGTCTCGGTTAGTAGGTTTTTTTTCAGTACATAAGCCTCCTCCAATTCAGTCTTGATTAAAATTGACAGAGAGGGATCGCTCTGGAAACTATCCAATTTTTTGTTTGATTTTTCCACCATTCGCATAGGTTTGATTTTCCAATTTTTATTAGTTGAATAAATTTAACTCTCAATAGTATCAAAAGACCAGAATCGCTGTCCATTAATTGGGTACAAAACCCCTAGCATGGTAGAATTGATCACGGGACAAGAAAAACAGGCCGATGATAGTTCTAGAGAAACCTAGAGCGATCGAGTCAAAAGAGTGATCTTTTGCCGGTTATTCTCGGAATATACGACAAACGCAGCCAACTCTAGCACAATTTGTTTTGTTTGTAAATAAACTTTTGATCTATTCTGGCCGAGACGAGGGATTTCTGAACGGGGGGTTCAACCCTTGCCAGTCTTGGCCTTTTGTTTGGCTGGACAAAAATGTTAACAATTCATGACAATACTGCTGATATAATCAAAAGTCCAAAGGCCTGACGGCGTATAATATGCCCTGATTGCTATACTCTGACACCTAGATAGGGTTTGCTGAAAAAGTTTTTCCTGGGGGCAGGGTGTGGGGTGTGGGGTGTGGGGTGTGGGGTTTTCCCAGTTTTGAGGTGGCCAATTACCTAATTTTCAGGGAAAAAGTGCCTAAATTTCCCCCCGCTCACTCCCAGAGCCAGTACTTTTTGATTGACAAAAGGTCTAAAAGTCTTACCCAACAAGGTTTTTAGATTTATTCAGCCAGCCCTAGATAGTAAAGAGAAGCAATTTAGTCGAGAAAACTAGCACAAATCGCTACAATCCCTCGAATTTTGTCTTTCCATCGGTTCAAGCTCTCGTCTCTGACAGAAGAACTGAGAATTCTAGTCCCCGACTCGAAAAAGTCCCACATCATGAATCCTTTCCCCGCAATTTCTGTCAATGACGGCGACCAAAAATACCCGTATCCGCCACCTCCTGGCAATTCTGACCACGAAAGCGAAGATAGATCAAAAAAGAACAAAGCCTTATTTCTCGATCGAGATGGGGTAGTTATTGACTATATCCCCTACCTGAGTAAACCAGAACAGGTGAGCATTCCCGCCGGGGCAGCGGCTGCCTTAAAACAGTGGCAGGATGCCGGCTATCTGCTGATCATCATTACCAATCAATCGGGACTTGCTAGGGGCTATTTCACTTGGGATGATCTAGCGGCGATTCACGGGCGCATGATCGAGGAATACCGACAATTGGGCGTGCATTTTCACGATCTTGCCATCTGCCCGCACCATCCCGACGAAGGTTGTCCCTGCCGCAAACCCTCCCCCTATCTGCTGCTGGCCGCCGCCCACCAATACGGAATCGACTTAGCCGGCTCGTTGTTTATCGGCGATGCTCCCAGCGATCTAGAATGCGCCCTAGAAGCTGGTTGTCAGCCCGTATTGCTCTTAACAGGGCGAGGAAAAGTCACCCTTGGGGAGATCGAGAAATACCCAGTTCAGATTCCTGTATATAGCCAACTAAAGGAAACGGTAGAATTATTGTCAAAAACCGCTGCCGAACCATAATTATGAGAATATTAGTCCTTTTTTGCCATAACTTTCCCTATCCACCTAGTCGCGGGGCAACCGAGGGGAGAACTTTTAACCTGATCAAATGTCTTCATCAAAACCACGATGTCACCCTGTTCGCCCGTCGGGTGGAGAATGTCACGGAAACTCAGATCGAAGAACTCAAAACCTTTACCGATCATCTTGTCTTATTTCCGCCCCGGCAAATTCCCGCTCAAGGCAAGGGACTGACAAAACTAATCGGTCAAACAGGGCGCTTTCTGGGGGGAACTGTTTGAGAGTTTTACCGCCATAAAAATTGATTTTTTGGAGCCTAATCATGAAAGTTTTAATAGTAGGAAATTACGTCAACGATCGGCAGATCAGTATCAATCGTTTTGTCGGTTTAGTGGAGAAAGGACTCAGACAAAAAGGACACGAAATTCGGCGAGTGCAAGCCCAGCCTATTTTCGGTCAACTAAAATCCTCTCCCCAGGGACTCGGCAAGTGGTTAGGGTATATTGATAAGTTAATTATTTTCCCAGTGCAGTTACGTCAGCAGCTTGATTGGGCCGATATCGTCTGCATTTGTGATCAAGCTTTATCCTATTTAACTCCCTATCTAAAAGATCGCAAATATTTTGTCATCTGTCACGATATGCTGGCCATTCGTTCCGCCCTAGGAGAAATTCCTGAAAATCCCACCAGTTGGACGGGAAAACAGTATCAGGCGATGATTTTGCGAGGATTCAAACAGGCTAAATATGTTGTCTGTTCTTCCGAAGCTACTCGTGCCGATGTTCTCCGTTTAACCAAAATTACCCCCGAACAAACGGAAGTAATTGAGGATTGCTTGAGTGAGGGATACGGTCCGATGACAAGAGCAGCGGCGGTAAATCTAGTGGCCAAATTTAACATTAATAGTGATTGTCCCTGGCTAATTCATGTCGGGGGCGACCAATGGTATAAAAATCGATTGGGATTGCTGAAAATATTCAAAAAGTTAATTACTTTCCCCGGTCTGGAAAATTGCCGATTGATCCTGATGGGAAAACCTTTGCTGCCGAATATGCGAGAATTTGTTAATCAGAATAACTTGTCCGCACAAGTAATCGAATTAGGAACCGTCTCCGATGAGGATCTCCGCGCCTTTTATTGCCTAGCAACTGCTTTAATTTTTCCCTCCTTTCAGGAAGGATTCGGTGTTCCCGTTATTGAAGCTCAATCCTGTGGTTGTCCCGTCTTTACCTCCAATCGTCTCCCCATGACTGTTATCGCTGATGATGCAGCCGTTTACTTCGATCCCAGCGAAC
Source organism: Microcystis sp. LE19-195.1E (assembly GCF_027532095.1). Classification (NCBI taxonomy): domain Bacteria; kingdom Bacillati; phylum Cyanobacteriota; class Cyanophyceae; order Chroococcales; family Microcystaceae; genus Microcystis; species Microcystis sp. LE19-195.1E. Next base: position 1,656 of record NZ_JAPZSZ010000118.1, on the reverse strand, counting down.
ACGAGGCCGCCGCTACTATTATTGCAGAAAATCTTCTCGCTCCCGATCGCCTGGAACAATTGAGGCAAAAAGGTTTTATCAATGCCACTCGCTTTACTTACGAAAGAATGATCCAATCCTACGACCGATTATTGCCAAAATTGTAGTCTAGAGCTTTTTGGTGACTCATTATCCTGCCAACGCGATTTTAAGCGGGGAGGATATGGTTCTGGGGTTCACTTTAGCCCTAGAAATCTTGCTGTAAGAGTGATCGTCCTTTTCAAATCCTATAGTAATCATTTTTCCATAGCTCCTTTGCTTTGGGGTTTACTGAATAAATCTAAAAACCTTGTTGGATAATATCTTTAGGCTTTTTTGAAATCAAAAAGTGCCAGCCATTGGAGGAATCGGGGGGAAAATTAAGGCACTTTTTCCCTGAAAATTAGATAATTGACCCCCTGAAAATGGCTAAAACCCTACACCCCACACCCCACACCCTGCCCCACGAAAAACTTTTTCAGCAGACCCTAATTGGCACTGTGAATTTATCTGTCGCCTGTAAGACTTTTGATAATCTTTTTAGCCAATCGCTCATTAATTTCTCGATGTCTGGGAATTGGTTCTGTTTTTCCAGTATCTGGATTATGGTAAATATCGTGTTTCCCTCCACGTCTAATCAAATAGCAGCCCGCTTGCTCTAATTGTGCAATTAAATCATGTCTTTTCATGGGAGTTCAAACTCTGCAAATCTCTTGATTCCGGGGATTTCTTCCGTAGTAAATGTTTTGTAGAGATCGACCAAGTTTTCGATTAATTCTTCTAAGTCAACACCTTGGGTCCAATGATCTGGAAATTCATTCAAATAGCCCAAGAACATCCCATCTGATTCTTTCCAATATGTATATGGAATCTTCATGGTGAAATCCTCATTCTGCGTTGCTAAAGATATTAAGTTGACCCCTATTATAACTGAATTGCTCCCAAGCCACGATCAGCTTTATTATCATGGTTGGCAGCGAGATTGCCGCCTTACACTTCGTTAATGCAGCCTACCAAAGCGGTGAGCGCCAATTCAGACAGATTAACGGGGATATCTTTAGTGACAAAAGGTTCAGCACAAGCTAATATTAAAGTTGCTATTGAATGGGAATTTAACCAAGATAAGGGAGGTTAGTATGCAAGTTCAAGTCGAAAAACGGTATTATACACCTGAAGAATATTGTCAGCTAGAAGAAACAGCAGAATACAAAAATGAATATTTAGATGGAGAAATTATTCCTATGACGGGAGCAACTACTAATCATAATCTGATTGCTGGTAATTTTTATAAAAATTTTCCAGCTAAGATTAATAATGAAGATTATTGGGCTTTTATGAGTGATGTACGGTTATGGATGCCGACATATCGCTTTTATACTTATCCTGATATAATGGTGATTAAAGGCAAACCATTATATGAAGGAAAAGGCACAAATACTGTAACTAATGCGTTAATTATTGTCGAGGTTTTATCAAAATCAACTAGAGATTATGATCGCACTGATAAGTTTAAGTTTTATCGCTCAATTCCTGACTTTAAGGAGTATATTTTGATTGATCAATACCGTTATTATGTTGAACAATTTTATCAACAAAATCATGGAGAATGGTTATTTAAAGTTTATGAATCAGAGAATG
>NZ_JAPZSZ010000123.1:0-3047 GCF_027532095.1 Microcystis sp. LE19-195.1E | reverse complement strand
ATTGCGGGGATCGGGGGAAAATTCAGGTACTTTTTCCCTGAAAATTAGGTAGTTGACCACCTCAAAACTGGTAAAACCCCACACCCCACACCCCACACCCCACACCCTGCCCCCAGGAAAAGCTTTTTCAGCAAACCCTATTTAGATGGAGCTTTACATGGCTAGTCTGGTAGTCAAGCTGGGGGATGCCTTTTTAATCGATACACCCCCTAATAAGCAACATCTCTATATTGCGATCGCAAAGACTTCAGAAAATAGATATTTATTTGTCAATGTTACAACTCGAAGAAGCAGTTCGGAAGCTACTTGTGTGCTTTTGCCCAGCCTTGGTGTCCCGAATTTTATCGTCTGTGAATCCGTGATTGCCTATCAATTTGCCCGGGAGATGGATGCCACGGAATTAGCCAGTTTAATCACTGCGGGTAGTCCGATTCCAAAAGGCTCCTGTTCAGCCACAATTCTCGCACAGATTCAGCAAGGTGGTCTAGTTTCTCGACGACTGAAAAACAAGTACAAAATTGCTCTTAGAGCTTTCTTAGATACATAGCTTCAGCCGTTTTCTGGTTAACAAGTTTTTGTCCCCTAACTCCCCGCAGCACAGGAATCGGCGAAAATTACGCAGGGAATCCCCACATGACTAATGGGAACAATATAGGTTTCTGTTGGGGGAAATAAAGCGACAACGTGGGGAACGGGACGGGGAGTATAATGCACTTGCGATTGGCCTCGATAAGCGAGGGAAGTACTTGCTCCTGAATCCAACATCACCGCCTCCCGAAGGCCTGCCTGTACTAATAATTCTCCCAAAGCCATGGAATCGATCGGGTCTCTGGAAACCCCGATTACTGGCTGTCCTGCCTGATTAATCCCCCAAAAAGCCCGGTGACGCAGGGCATCAAAACCGTAAAGTGTACCAAAGGACTCTCGCGATTGCGGTTGTCCATCTTTGACTAACCAAGCGGCCGCGACAAAAGCATCCGTAACCTTGAGATCATCTCCGGCCTCGGCTGCGATTCCTTCTAGGGTATTATGACGGGCAGGATCAAAAGGAAGATAACGCACCCATCGATCGGTAATGATTACTAAAGGACGACCCTCTAACTTGCCAATTTCTCCCTCATATCCCGGGATAAAGCCGCCATTTTCGCTTAAAACTGGCCCGATCATCTGATTTGAGTCCAATTCCTTGAGAGAGAAAAAACCGCCATCTACAGCCGCAATCGCTTCTGTGCCGGCGATAATTTCCTCCACTTGATAGCGACTATCAGCGTGGATAGTTTTGGGAATACCGCCACTAATCAGAACAAGTGTATTGCTTGGGAATTCCACTTCCCGTTTTTGGATGGTGGTGGCAAAGTTAAAACCGCCATCCCTACGGGGTAAGGGATCACCCCCCCAAGCTTGCGGTACAATTTCTCGCGTGCGCGATTGCCCAAAGCGTCCAATAGTGAGTAAATCGGGGGATTGTCCAGCAAAATGTTCATCGAGGTCATTCATCGATAAAGCCGCCCGATAACCCGCTTTTTTGACGAATTCCTTCACTCGATCGTCCGCCTTCCCTTCCGGATAGGTAAAATAATTAATCGGAATACCCAATTCTTTTTCTAAGATTTGTTTCGATTGCTTGACTTCTTGCTCCAAATCTGCATCGGATAATAACCTTAAATCCCGGGGATGACTGACACTATGGGAGACAATTTGTACTAGAGGATCGGCGGCCATTTCCTGGAGTTGTTGCCAAGTGACACTGGTTCGGCCGGTTTTTTGAGTCATTTTATTGATATAAATCGAGAAAACGGCGGGATAGTTATATTTTCTCAATAAAGGATAGACATACTGGTAATGTCCCCCATAACCATCATCAAAAGTCAATAAAACCGGTTTAGCGGGAAGGGGTATACCTGTCCGCAGATGGGAAATTAACCAATCGATACTGATCGGAGTTGCCCCGATTTCCTGCAAAAATTGAAAATGTGCCTCTAATTCGCCGGGAGTAACATCAAAAAATACCTCTTTTTTTGGTAAAATGTCGTGATACATTAAAATCGGTACTTTTGTCTCTTGAGCGCGGGGATGAATTTCCGGCCAGGGGGCCAATTCGAGTGCTGTTGCCGAGTTATTTTGCCAATTATCGAGACTAATATCGTTTTTTTGGAGAGATAGGGGAACAATCACGCGATCGGAGAGGTTTTTATAGGTTTTACAATCAAAAATTCTCGATATATCCTTAAAAGAACTATTTTCTAGGACATAATCCGCGCATTCCGGTTGAAACTCCCTAAAAGGTGCGGGGAGAGAATCACCCCCCACCAGAGCATTAGAACGAGGATAGAAAGAACTTGCCCAAATAATCAGACAAGTGACGATAAATGCCAAAAATCCGTATAGGGGAAGGAAGGGAAACGAAGATTTTTGCCGAGCTTGCCAACGCATAAGATCAAGTAATAAAGTAAAAAGTAGAAAAGAAAAAGTCAAAAAGCAGATAAGCAGAAGCAGATAGCAGCTCCAAACTATGGCTTGGAAAGGAAAACACCCGATTGTTAAGTTGATTACTGAAACTTACGAAAAAGGAGTAAAGCTTACTAAAAAAGCTATGGAAAAAATTGAAGAAAAAATCGAACGTCTCACAGAATCAACGAATCAAGACTTTCCCAATTTGGGACAATGGTTTATTGATAAGCTGTTAAGCATTTAAATTGCTTGTTGAGACGAGGCAAGAGGCAAGAGGCAAGAGGCAACAGTAAAGGGATTGGGGGAGATTCGGCTAATCTTAAGAATAAGTGCTTTAAATGCGTCTTAGCTTATCTATTATGATAAGACCTAGTTTGTAGTTAACTAAGATGGTTGGCTAAAAACTGTCTTTGATTCTTTAACTTGTCCTTGTTATACTCGAAAAAGCTCGGAAGTATAAAAGTTTATGCTGCCTATTTTTTCGGAAAAATAGGTTGTAATGGGAGACTCTTTGTTTTCCTAGACAAAAATAATTACTTTTTCAAAAAAACACTTTTCTATTTTTTTGTTGGGTATTTTATTCTCTGGAAGTCCCT
>NZ_JAPZSZ010000335.1:0-5926 GCF_027532095.1 Microcystis sp. LE19-195.1E | reverse complement strand
ATTGATTGTTTTCGCCACGACCCCGGCGACTGTTCGAGTTTTGTCAGGGAGATTATGGTGGTGACCCTTGCTACGAAGCGGTCTTTTCCGACCAAGGTTGGGACGGTCTACCACCTCTCTCAATATACAAGGTTGGGTTGAAGCATGAAACCCAACGCCCGCATAGTTTACGCTACCGCTAACCCATCCTACAAATAATTGTGCCTCCCTACTTAGCAGGATATCAGGTAAGTCGGGATTAGCAATTCTCGCCCCACCAGCGATCGCTGTTGCCAAAGAATAGGGCGTAATTGCCCGAATTTTTAGCCCACAGAGACGAGGTATTTTTTGAGCATTCATGGCGAGATTTGTCAAATTATTTAAGAAATGTGAAGGAGCGCAAAGGAAAATTAAAAGAAGGGAAGATATAGATGTTGGGAAGAATACTAAGTGCTAATCTAAGGTTATCCCATCTATTCCGAGGTTAACCGTCGAACAGGAGAAACAATCACCGGATTCCCTTGCTGGCGGCAAAAATCAGTTTCTTTAAATGAAAGTTAACAGAACTTCGCATTTCTGTTAAGAGAAGGTTTAAAGAAACTTGTTAGAATAGAGGTAGATAAATCCAGTTGCAAATAGGCGCTCGACCCGATGAATTTTCCGCGCGATCCGACAAAAAAAAGAGAACGAGAACACCGACAATATCTAGACTGTGACCTCTAATTGACTTTCAATCAACAGCGCGATCGAGCAGTTTTTTTGAGGATTAAATTCCTGGCATCAACATCCCTTAAAAATAGTTGATGTGGGCAGTCCATAGCAAAATTTTTAGATGGAGTAGTGAGTATGAAGCTATTGATTCAGGGCAATAATATCGCTGTCACCGAACCTATTCATGATTATGTGGAACAAAAGCTGGAGAAAGCGGTGAAACATTTTAACGGCATAACCACAAAGGTTGATGTTCACCTCTCCGTGGAAAAGAATGCACGCATTCCCGATCGCCACAAAGCGGAGGTAACGGTTTATGCTAATGGGACAGTGATTCGCGCTCAAGAAGGAAGCGAAAATTTGTACGCGAGTATTGATTTAGTTTCTGATAAAATCGCTCGTCAACTCCGCAAGTATAAAGAAAGATTGGTGGATCATCGCACCAACGCCACCGTTAAAACTAGCGAGGTGGTGCAAGAGAAACCCTTAGATGATAGCCTAATTGGTGATCGCACTCCCGAATTACCTGCGGAAGTAGTGCGGATGAAATACTTTGCCATGCCACCGATGACTATTGAGGAAGCACTAACACAATTGCAATTAGTCGATCACGATTTCTATATGTTCTGCAACAAAGACACTAACGAAATCAACGTTATCTATCAACGCAATCACGGCGGTTTTGGTGTTATTCAACCCCGTCCCGTCAACCTAAATGGCAAAGAATCCAATTAACAGTTAGCGACCACAAATAAAACTAAAGACTGGAGAAATTCTCCAGTCTTTTTCTCATCTAACCAAGATTAACTTTAACCACTTTATTTTTTTCTGCCGCCGCTTTCGGGAGGGTGAGATAAAGAATACCGTCTTGATAGTTAGCGGTAACTTGGCTATTTTGCACCTCTACTGGCAGGGTAATCAAGCGACTAAATTTACCATAATAAAATTCGCTGTTTTCTACCTCGGCAGGGCATTCACGTTGCCCGTTAATAGCCACCATTTGCTTGCTAACCTCCACATCGATATCTTTAATATCCATACCGGGTAATTCGATTTTTAATTCCACGGAATCCTCGTTAACGGAGATTTCCACCGGGGGACGAGATACCAATGAAGTTGTCGGTAATACTTCTTGAAAAAGTTGATCGATTTGACGTTGGACAGAATTAATTTCTAGGAAGGGAGAATAAAGAGTGAAAGCCATAGTAATAATTTCCTTGAGAGGTTTTCTCTGACTGCGATTACCTCTATATTAAGCAACTAACTTGGCTTACACAAGGCGGTTTTCAGGAAATAAAAAGTCGCAATAACCGATACAGTTATCAGTTATCAGTTATCAGTTATCAGTGGCAAGTTGTGGGGTGTGGGGTGTGGGGTGTGGGGTGTGGGGTGTGGGGTGTGGGGAAGTGGGGTGTGGGGTGTGGGAAGAATAAATAAAAATAATCTCCTATCTCCTATCTCCTATCTCCTGTCTCCTGTCTCCTATCTCCTGTCTCCTGAATACTGACTCCCGACTCCTGCCTCCTGCCTTCGTTATAACCATTGTTGTAATTCCGGCCAACCCAAACCCTGACGCACGATATCCGGTTGATCGCCGGTAAAATCAACAATTGTTGACACTTCCGAACCGGGAGCCGAACCATCTTCGATAATTAAATCAACTATATGATCGAGGGCATCGAATAACCTAGCGGATTCTAATCCCTTGGTGGGAAAATCCCCCTCCTGATCGGGAAGATGGGCAGAACTAGAGATAATGGGATTTTCTAGGGTTTCGAGAATAGTGCGACAGATAACGTGATCGGGAACCCGGATACCGGTGGTTTTCCGCTTCGGATTCATCACCACTTTCGGCACTAATTTAGTCGCCGGTAAGAGAAAAGTGTAGGGACCGGGTATGACTCGTCGCATAATCTTATAGGCATAATCGCTGACCACTGCGTACTCGGAAATATTCGACAAAGAAGAACAGAGAAACGTCAAGGGTTTATCATTAGATAGTTGCTTGATTTGGCGAACTCGTTCGACGGCGGATTTCACATTGAGATCGCAACCGATCGCGTAGACAGTATCGGTAGGATAAAGCATAATTGCCCCATTTTTAAGGGCATGACAGATTTCTTGGATAGAACGTTGCTGGGGATTTTCGGGATGGAGAGAGTAAATAGTAGCCATGATAGCAAAATCGTCGCCTATTGGGATTGTCCCACGGGAATCGCCGGGGATATGTGTTTAGGGGCATTAGTAGATTTAGGAGTCCCCCTAGAATACCTGATTGCACAACTAAAAACTTTAGGAATCGAGGATGAATATCAGTTAAGGGCCGAAAAAGTGCATCGTCGCGGTCAAATTGCCACTAAGGTTCACGTCGATGTCACTGCCGAGAAGTCCGATTATCATCACCACCATCACCATCATACCCCCGCTCGCCATTTACCGGAGATTGAAAATTTAATTAAACAGGCAAATTTACCCCAGAAAGTCCAAGAATGGAGTTTAGCGGTTTTTCAACAACTTGCGATCGCAGAAGGAGCCGTTCACGGGATCGCGCCGGAAAAGGTGCATTTTCACGAAGTGGGGGCAACCGATGCCATTGTTGATATCGTCGGGACTTGTTTGGGTTTGGATTGGCTATCGGTGAGTGAATTATACTGTTCTTCTCTACCCACTGGCGGCGGTACAGTTCAGGCCGCCCATGGTCGTTTACCGGTTCCCGTGCCAGCAGTAGTACAATTGTTAAGTAATCGACAAGTACCAATTTATAGTAATGGCATCGCAGCGGAGTTAGTAACACCCACGGGGGCAGCTATTGTGACAACTTTAGCTAAAAGTTTCGGTAAACCGCCCAAAATACAGTTAGAAAAGGTCGGTTTAGGGGCAGGGACAAAAGATTTACCGATTCCCAATCTTGTCCGGCTTTGGTTAGGGAAAAAAGAATCAGAAAAGCTAGATGAAATTGAAACTGTGGCAGTTTTAGAAACTCAAATTGATGACTTAAATCCGCAAGCGATCGCCTACTTAAGCGAGGCTTTATTACAAGCAGGGGCTTTAGATGTATTTAGTCAAGCAATTACTATGAAAAAATCTCGTTTAGGGATACTCTTGACAGTAATTTGTGGCTTGGATAAAATTGCTATTTGTGAAAATATGATCTTTCAGGAAACCACAACTTTAGGCATTAGAAGGACGATTCAAGAGCGATCAATCTTAAAAAGAGAGATACAATCGATCGATACTGTCTATGGTAAAATTCGGCTAAAAGTTGCCTACAAAGAGTCAATTAATCAACCGATTACCGTACAACCAGAATACGAAGATTGTGCCGCAATTGCCCGTCAGCATCATCTACCTTGGCGATCTGTTCATCAAATGGCATTGGCTGTTTGGCAAGAAAAAAATCAGTCTTGACAGCAGGGCGATTTTCTCCTAAAACTGCCATATCCATTGTTCAAAAGAACGTAGGTTGGGTTGAAGCATGAAACCCAACGCCCGCTCATGTTACGCTACCGTTAACCCATCCTACAAATAATTGTTCCTCCCTAGTTATATCCATTGTTCAAAAGCTATTTTCAGGAAGATAATCCCACTTTAAAACCTGTTCTTGGCTAAAAGGACAATCAACTGGAAAAGTTTCTTTTGGTAAATTAGTTTCATTTAGCGTCCCTCGCACTGCCTTTTGATAACATTCTGCGAAAATATCGGCTAAATAGGGTTTTAAGCTAGGACTATCCCTGAAAATAAGCTCTAATTGTTCTCTTTGTTCATCAATGGTATTTATCCAGTTATTAGTCCGTTTTTCCGGTTGATATTGCCATTTAAGTAAGTGGATCAAGAGAAATTTTAAATGACTGAATATCTCCCGTCTATTATTACTTCCCATATCGGATATTTCTTCGATTAAGTTATCTAAATCAAGCTCCTCTAAATTGCCCTTTTTTAAGTGATTTACGGTTTGCTCAATCCACAAATTAAAATCAGTTTCATAAAGCTGAGATAATTGATTTTTCATAATGAGAACGTTTCTTCTATTCTATCTTTACGTTGTGCCTATCTTAATGGTGTCTTGTCCAGATGATATTTTTACAAATATGAGATGCAGAGTATTTACCATAATTTATCTAGTCTTCAAGGTATTTTTTTCTCTTTTTTCTCATAAATTTAATGGTGGTCAAAGTGCCAAAAACTCATAGCAAAATGATAGTTTTCTCTGATACTTATGACTGAATAAAGAGGATATTTATTCTGTTGTGTCGAGCAATTTAAGAGTAAGCATTAGCGACCACAAAAAGCCCAAAAAACGGGTTTCTTTAAGAAACCCGTTCTCTAGATATAGAAAGGTTTTAAATATTCTCAAGGAATTAGGTTGTGTAAGTTTTCTCTAGACTATTATTGCGCTCAACTCAACCTACGAGGCGATGCTAAACAAAGTTAAAGTAAGAACTGGTTAACGAAATGCTGGTGTTATCTTGAACGACTCCAATTAAGTCACCTCCTTGATAGATGGCTGTATCTAATAAAGCAGAAGTACCTGCCCGATTTTCCCACGATAGGCGAAGTGAACCAGTATTCTTAATTTGAATACGGTCTAGTATGCCGACATATTCAACAATAAGGGCATAACCACTACCTTGATAATAGTTACCAGCACTTTCACCTAGCACAAAAATGTCATCTCCAGCACCTCCAACTAAGGTGTCATACTCATTGCTGTTAAAAGATCGAGATGTAGAGCCGGTTAAGCGATCATTACCATTACCACCACTCAGATAATCATTTCCTGATCCCCCTAATAAGGTATCATTTCCCGATTCTCCCCATAAAGTGTCATCGAAAATTTGGGTCTGAAACCCCGTCGTTCTACGACGGCTTTACTGTTAAATATGAGCATCGTTTACGAAATATATGCTAAAATGTGAGGTATGGAAAAAGCCTATTCGTTTCGATTTTACCCCACACCAACACAAGAGTCGCTATTGCGGCGCACTTTGGGCTGTGTAAGATTGGTTTACAATAAAGCTCTCCATCTCAGAACACAAGCTTGGTATGAAAGACAAGAAAGAGTAGGATATACTGAAACTTCTTCAATGCTAACCGATTGGAAAAAACAAGAAGAATTAGACTTTTTAAACGAAGTTAGCTGTGTACCTTTACAACAAGGGTTAAGACACCTACAAACAGCTTTCACTAATTTCTTTGCTGGTCGTACTAAGTATCCTAACTTTAAGAAAAAACATCA
>NZ_JAPZSZ010000322.1:0-34969 GCF_027532095.1 Microcystis sp. LE19-195.1E | reverse complement strand
TATTTTAGAGGTTTGGAACTGTATCCTAGGAGACCCCGAAAACAGGCTTCTGTAAGGTCGCTAAAGTCTGAGGAGAGAACCACCTCTGGGTGGGATTTCGCCAGGAATCTAATTCAAGTGGACTCGTTGAGCCAGAAATTCTCAGCAGTGATGCTAGAAGAATCCACGTCCGTTTACGGCGTGGGGTATGTCAATCCGAAATACCTCTACTAGATGGATAGACTAGCAAAGACCCTCTAATACTAAATCCGTTGAGCATAGGCTACATATCAGGACAGGCACTCATGCAATAGGCAATAGGCAAAAGGGCTGACGGGGTGACGATGTGGCTAAACAGCTTGCTGTATAATGTCCATAGCCCGTTGCCCCCTTTAATAAAAAGGAAGCTTATTGCTATTAATTCTCATTAATTCTTCTACCCAATCCCTCAGAAAATTACAAGTTGCTACCCAACTACTGCCATATAAACCTATCCAAAAATCACTATTTTTAGTGGTCTTCTGCTTGATTTTTCTCCTGCGTCCAATATATTCTGTTTGATTTTTGACTCGAATTGATTGTCCTTTGAAAGTAGAATGTGTATAAGCGATAGCGATTAACAAAACGAGTCTAGTTAATCGTTCAACACTAGCTTTCGCACCCTCTAAATTATCACCTCCAGTCTGACAATCTTTGAACATTGCTTCAATCCCTACTATCTTCTTATAAGCTTTAATTGTTTCAGGTAAATTCGGTAAATTAGTGAGCAGATACCAAGGTTCTAATTCTCCCATTCCTCTGTACTTTCTTTTCCAGTAGATTGCCATTGATACCCCAGTCAGTTGATGGGCTTTACTGACTTTAATATTCTTGAGAAATAAGCGATAACCTTGAGAGATATTTAACTTATTTAGCTCTTGAAACTCTTGATCTTCATCTTGAATATTCGTACTTTTTTTCTGTCGGAAAACAAACCCTATCTTCTTTTCTAATAGCCAGCTTGCTAGTTCTGCACTATGAAATTCTCTGTCTCCTAATACCACCATTTCGTAATTTTTCAACAACTTCAACACAGGACGAAGAATCGCTTGTTGTTCAGCTAAGTTGCTCGCTCCCCTCTTGTCAAGAAACTGCCAATAAATCGGAATCGCTCGTTTACCGATTACTATTCCTACCATAAATAAGTTTTTATCTTGACCTTGAGTTCTATCTAATACCAAGTAGATTCTTTCTCCTTTTTGATATTTTCGCTCAATTATTTGTTGAATGATCGGTAACCATAACAAGGAAACTGATAAACGGTCTAGTTTGAGCAATCTTTGAATTCTTTGACGACGACTTTCATATTTTATCGGTAATGAGAAGTGGGCAGCCAGCCTTTCTATTTTAACCGTTTTATGCACTTGCAGTAGCCAGACTAACATTTTTAAAGTGATTACTTGATCTTGTGTAAGGTAATGTGATAAAACATCCATGTATAATTTTTCTAGCCTTTTTGACGATTCGGTTAGACTACGCTGATTCCTGGCCGAATCTTTTTTACCACAAAATCGCTCTATTACCTATACCATCTTGCTTTTTACGAGGTCGTCACCCCGTCAGGCAAAAGGGGGAATAAATAATCATTCTTTAATAACCGGATTTAGTATAAATCGAAACCCTAGCCAGAAAAATCGGAAAAACAGCACTAGGGTTGCTCGCGAGTGCTATAAAGGTAGATAGTCATCTCGATCGCCTAATCGTCCTAACTATGCCACGCACTCAACGTAACGATAATTTTATTGATAAATCTTTTACCGTCATGGCGGATATCATTTTAAAGATACTCCCCGCCAATAAAAAAGCCAAGGAAGCCTTTGTTTATTACCGCGATGGGATGTCTGCCCAAGCTGACGGCGAATACGCCGAAGCCCTCGATAATTACTATGAGGCTTTAACATTAGAAGAGGATCCTAACGATCGCAGTTATATCCTCTACAATATCGGCATTATCCACGCTAGTAATGGCGAGCATGAAAAGGCTCTGGAATACTACGAAGAAGCTATCCAACTTAATCCCAGAATGCCCTCCGCTTTGAATAATATCGCCGTTATTTACCATTTTCAAGGGGAAAAAGCTAGAGAAGACGGTCAACAGGCCGAAGCGGAAGCACTCTACGACAAAGCGGCAGAATACTGGAAACAAGCCATCCGATTAGCCCCCAATAACTATATTGAAGCCCAAAACTGGCTGAAAATCACCGGGCGATCGGAAATTGATGTTTTCTTCTAAATTGAGAATTCAGGAGTCGGTCGTCAGGAGTCAGAATTCAGGAGTCGGTCGTCAGGAGATTGCTTTTATTTATTATCCCCACTCCCTCACTTCCCCACTCCCCCATTCCCCCATTCATAATTCATCATTCATCATTTCTCCCATGATCGATCGAGCTACAGTTGAAAAAATCGCCCATTTAGCCCGTTTAGAGATTAATAGCGGCGAAGAAGAACAATTTGCGGGGCAATTAAGCGGGATACTGGATTATTTCGACCAGTTAAGCGAATTAGACACGGAAAATGTGCCACCCACCACGCGAGCGATCGAAATTCAAAATATCACTCGCGCCGATAGTAATAGACTTTATCCCGATCACGAGGTCTTAGTGCAAGAATCGCCGGCCCCAGAAGGGGATTATTTCCGGGTTCCCCGTATTCTCAACACCGACGAAGACTAAATCAGTGATCAGTGATCAGATTTGAGTTTTCAGTTCACTGATTACTGATTACTGTTTACTGTTTACTGATCACTGATTTAGATGCCATCTAGGGTTTTTGCTGCTATCTTGGACTAAGATCAGACCTAGCAATGGAGACATAATATAATGATCGCATCTCAAGATGTGGCACCATTTCAGCTTATTTCGAGCGTAGAATCGGCAGCAACAGAATTTAGGCCCTGGGGTTCTTTCACCACTCTAGAAGAAGGTCTTGGTTATAAAATCAAGCGCATTGAAGTGAATCCGGGTCATCGTCTCAGTTTACAGATGCACTACCATCGCAGTGAACACTGGATTGTCGTTTCGGGAACGGCAAAAGTCACCTGTGGAGATAACGAAGAAATTCTCGGAGCCAATCAGTCCACTTATGTGCCGCAGTGTACCGCTCACCGCCTGGAAAACCCCGGGGTGATCAAATTGGTGTTAATTGAAGTACAAAATGGGGAATATTTAGGAGAGGATGATATAGTCCGTTTTCAGGATGATTATGCTCGCCATCAGAGCTAAGACTGTGTTTAGGGAGACAGAAGGGGAAGAAACTATTTTTCGCCCAAAAAACCTTTTTAGGTTAGTCTGCCTGACTGTCTTCCCTACCCTCAAGGCTTGTCAAGTTCTAGAAAAATTTTCTTTTCGGGCTGGGTAGCGGTTTTCTTCATGGGAGGTAAAGGCGCGGGGACGGGGATTGATTTTGACCATGTTGTGAGCAAAGAACGGGTAAAATCAGCAGAAAAATAAACTTCCCCTAGACCCTGTTTAGGAAGCTTGAGGAAAGCTGGGTTAGGGGAAATGATTTATTCCTTTGCTGGATTAACTTCAGCATATAACTCTCATTTGTCAGGACTATAACGGCCGGATGTCAATTCTGTGACAAAGAAAAGCCCCTCAGGAGTCGGGCAAGAGGCAAGGGGCAATGATTCATGGGGGAGGGAGTGAGGAAACGGCTTAATCTTGTTGATAAATGCGGCAAAAAACCAAGGGAATTTGCAAAAAATAAACTATATGTAGGGTTTGCTGAATAAATGTGAAATGTAGGCAAGGTAGGGGTTTTGTGGCTTTTCTTGCTCCCACAGGTGCAAGATTTTGAGAGAATCGTGCTTCAAAACCTGGCGTCTTCATCGGCCCGCGTCCTGTAGGGGCGAAGCATTCGGGCAATAACCTATCGGTGAAACCGTAGATTTTCTATCCGAATGCTTCGCCCCTACTTTTTGCCGCAAACCCTATCTATCAAGGGATTTACTATACCTGAACTTCCCCCGTATAAATATACTAGCTATGGCTAAAAGTCTTACAGAGCCTGAGTTAAAGCAATGTACTACTAAGAAACTACTGGCTACAAAATCCTGAAATCCTTACGCAGACAGGGTTTGAGGCAAAATTTTTCAAATTTGACCCTTCGACCATTATATAGCAATCCTAAATCATTTTTTAAAAACAACTGTATTGATGAATTTTAGGAAAATCAAATTTATGATCATCAATACAAAATTCAAATAAAAATTTGACAATCTTAAAAGACTTGCATAAATACCAGTATTTTCTTAAAAAGTTTTTCCCTTGCAACCAAACATCTTCCACTGGATTCTGTTGTGGAGCATTCGGTGCAAATAAAATACAAGTAATTGGCCATTCATTAGCTTTCTTTCCATTATTTATTTCTTCTAAGAACTCTTTGAACTCTCCAAATTTATGATAGCTTGCTCCATCCCAAATAAAAATCATTCTTTTATCTTTATATTCGTTTTGTAAATGTTTTGCAAATTTAACGGTTGATTCGACCTCTCCCGAACAGTAACCTTCAATATGAAACTTCTTAGTCTTGTAGTTCAATGCTCCAAAATATGTTTGTCTTTCTTTTTCATTTTTAATGGGTACTTCTACTCTACTTTCTGTTTCTCCCCATACATATCCAGTTAAGTCTCCATTCAGCAAGTGACATTCATCTAAAATAATACTATTATTTCCCCAGATTCGATTTCATCCTTGTTTTGAGCCAATACCTTCTGAATTTCTTTCTTCTTTTTTTCGACTAACTCTTGATCGAATTTTGGATTACTTTTTTGAGATTTTTGACCACTTATTTTCGCCAGCGAAAACAAATGATAATAACTTTGTTGGGATTTGTCAATAACACTATAATGTTGGCTGATATAATCGATTAATTCATCCATGTTCCAATAACTCTTTGCTTTCAACCACCCGATTACCTCATGGGTCTGGTCATCTGTTAAATATCCGATCGATCCTTTATATCCTATTCTAATTCCTTCGATTCCTTTTGTTTTAAATATATTTCGACCGTAATATATAAAAGATTGCTTGACACAGAGTATTTTGCTGATTTCTTCACAGGTTTTACCTTCGAGGGACATCTTTACTGAGAGCGCTCGTTTCATTTCTCTTGAATCTATTACACTTTTTATAAATAGTTCTAATTCAGCGATTTGTAGTTCCTTGCTTTGCTTCTCCAATCCTGTGTAATTCATTTTTTATTGGGTATAATTAAACATTATATTATCTTATCACTTTTTTGAAAATAATTTAGGATCGCTATAGCTTGTTTCGGGGCAGAAAACCATCAAAAACATGGCTACAGAGGGAATCGCTGACTCTAGAGATTAATGACACCATCTGTTACGCTAAGGTTAGCGATCACTATACAGCCAACTCTACGGAATCGCTCTACTCCAGATACAGTCAACGGTACAGCCATTTTCAAGGGGAAAATGTACCCAGTGGTCGCTTGTCAATTTTTTCTGAGAAGCCCCATGCAGTAAGGGTTTTGTTGATTTTTTAGTATTTCTGTATGGGTGAAGTCCAGCCATACCTCATTAGACTGAAAATCGCTATAGTATTTCCTTTAACAAATAGAGTAATCATGGGTATAATAAGAGCAATCTTAAAAAAGATGAAGGTATCCGATGGGTAATATTGTCGGGATAGATTTGGGTACGACAAATTCAGTAGCGGCATTTAAATTAGCGGGGGTGGAGGTAGTGACCGCCGCAGATAACTCGCCTCCGGAGAGAAAATTAACCCGATCGCTCGTCTCCCTAGCCGGAGAGGGGCTGATCGTGGGAGAGGAAGCCTACAGACAGATCAAGGCGACCCCAGAAAACGTGATCATGTCGATCAAGCGTTTGATGGGTAGGAGTTTTAGCGATACTATCGTTCAGGAGCAAATACCCCGTTTAAGCTATAAAGTCACTCGCTCGAGCCGGGGTACGGAGGATAGTCTATCGGTATGGTTAGGGGGCAAGGAATACGAACCGGAAGACATATCGGCCGAGATTTTAAAAAAAGTAGTAGCTAATGCCCAGAATTATCAAGGGGCTAACGGTCAGAAAAGCCGGATAAAGGAAGCTGTGATCACTATTCCCGCCTATTTTAACGATAAACAGCGTCACGCCACGCAGATGGCGGCAAAACGGGCTGGTATCATCGCCTGCGAGTTGCTCTCAGAACCGACCGCGGCGGCAATTTCCTACGGTTATAAACCGGATTCGGAGGAGGTAAAAACTATACTGGTGTACGATTTCGGTGGCGGTACTTTCGATTCTTGTTTGATCACCGCCGCAGGAAATCAATTTATAGAATCGGGGAAAGCTGGGGATCTCTGGTTAGGAGGAGATGATATAGATGCACAATTAATGGGATTTGTCAAGGAAAAAGTGGCACAAGAAGAAGCTCTAGAGGATGTGGACGCTCTGATCGCCGCGATGCCCCATTATCAAAGGGTAAGATTTTTAGGGGATTTCAAGAGTGCCGTAGAGAGGGCAAAGATAGATTTAAGTAGTGCTGAAAGTGCTGCCATCATCCCCGCAACCCCGTTGATCGATGAGATGGGTATGGCGATCACCATTTCCGTGACGATTAAGAGGAGTGAATTTGAAGAGATGATCCGGCCCCTAGTGGAGAAAACGATCGCCATCTGTCAAGAAGCGATCCGGTATTCCGACTATCCCGAAGATCTGATCGATGTGGTGTTATTAGTGGGGGGTTCCTCCCAGATTCCTTTCGTCCAACAGGAAGTTAAAAGAGTTTTCGGTTCCGAGAGGGTGGTAGTTCATCGACGGCCGATGTATGCAGTAGCGGAGGGAGCAGCGATCGTGGCTGCTGGTTTAACAGAGAAGGTAATGACCGTATCCCGTGATTACTGTATCCACTTGGCCGACAGCAGCCAATATCGGATCATCAAACAGGGGGATATATTACCCGTTAAAACCACCCACAGTTTTAAAACCGAAGTGGATGATCAGAGCCTGATCCATTTTAAATTTTATAGTCCGGATCGGGTGCGGGAAGAAAGTACCGGGGAGAAGTGCGACGAGAAAATTGGGGAAATGTGGTTAGCCCTCGATCGACCCTATCCAAAGGGTACAGAAATATTACTAGCCGTTTCCCTAGACGAACAGAATAATTCTCTATCGATGGTAGCAAGTTTAAAAAATGACCCCTCGATCAAAGTGAGTTCCGATTTTTCCCGCGGGGGTGAGGACGAGGCGATATCGCGACAGGTAGAAGAAAGTATCGAGGAGATGAACCGTAAGGAGTTATTAACCACGGTAGGGGCCGAATACGTCTATCAAATAGCTGGGGAAATAGTTCGGGCGGCCAATCAAATCCGCGGAGAGGATGGAAAATCGCGGCAAGATCGGGTCAAGGTAGCCAGGGAAAAATTACAGGAGTTAAAAACTTACACCTGCGAGGATAGTAGTCAGGGTAAAATCCTGATCTCCGAGTTCGAGTTCGTTTTAAAATACTGTCAAATTCTGGTTCCGGAAGAACAACAGGCACGCATCGAACAACTGATCGAAGATTTAAATAAAGCTATCAATAACGGTAATCTTTCGGCTATACAGCGATTAAATGAAACGGCAATACAGGAGAGGAAAAATTTATCCGAATTGTTGCTGCTGCTGCTATTGTGTCGTAGCGTCATCACCCGAACTGGAGTGGTAAATCAAGCCAGCGCGGATAGTATGGCGAGAAAATTCCTCGCGGTTATCACCGCTTTGGCAGCGGGGGATCGAGAAACGGCGGAACGAGAATTACAGCGATTATTACCGGAAGTTCGCCAGAATTGCGAGATCGAATTACCGACAGGCAATGTGGCCACTGGATTAACCCGATTTTAATTATGAGTAAAATTAATTGTCCCGTTTGTCAACGATCGAACGTGGAGGGGAATGTTTGCCCCAATTGCGAGACGGATTTATCCTCTCTACGTCTTTTAATGGAACTATCTCCCGTTGTCGATAATCCGACTGCAACTAACCGCCGCGGCTTATTACTGGGATTGGCTCTTTTGCTGTTAATTTTGGGGATTTTTCTGGGCGCTATCGCTTCTAATCTATTCCCCCGTTCCCTAATCCCTGTCAGCGAATCTAGTCCCGTTATCCCTCCTGTTGGGGAACTGATCGCGCCATCGAAGGAGGTGACTAGAACTGTCTGCGTGGATGGGTTTAACTATCGGGTTCGAGCGGGTGATTCCCTATCTCGTATCGCTCAACGTTTTTACGGAGATGAGTCTCTATTATCTCCCATACTTGAGGGTAATCCTTTTTTGCTTGATCGGCTCGATTCTCTCGAGGTCGGTGAAAAGTTATTGATCCCCAACTCTGATAAATCCTGTTAATTTTACCCAGTACGAATATTATGTTAGTTTTCTTGGGCTATGCTATTGGATTTGTTTTAGCTTTTTTTCTCGCCATTAGTTTAACGGCTGTTTTTTTAGGGTTTCCTACTAATAAGGACAATAACTATTCCTCAAGACAATCAGAAATATTAACCGGCTTTGGTTGCGTACTTGTCATTATATTTATCCTCTTTGTCCTCAAAAATTGGCTGGCTTTAGATGAGAATTTTATCACTTATTTTTCTATCACTACATTTGTTTTGATTTTCTTGGTTTTTTATGGACGAATAGAAGGAATTAAAAAGGGCAGAGAACTGGCGAATAAGGCGATAAAATTACAAGCGGAAGATACGGGAAACCCTTTCGAGAAAGGAAAGTTATCGGAGGCGTTAAAATTCTACCAAGAGGCTAACAAATTAATTAATGATCCTAAGTTAAGATCTTTAGAGAAAAATCTTGAACAAGAATTAGAAAAAAGAAAAAAATTTCTGGATTTTTTTAAACAGGGCAAGGAGTTGGGAAATCGGAGATATTTTAAGAAGGCTTTAGGGGTACTGGAAAGCGCACAGGCTCTTTATTCCCATCACCGAATCCGTTTAGAAATCCAGCAATGTCAATTACAGGTAGAGCCAGAAAATATCTGTCAAGTAAGACTTAAAAAAGCCCAGGAATTAGCCCGACAGGGACAACTAAAACAATCGAGAGAGTTAATAAATAAAGCCCTAGCAGATTTCCAGCGACTGGACGTTAAAAACCTATTAACTAAGGTAGAACAGATAACGATCGGCTTCAATTATTTTGAACAGGGAGTGGCTGCCGAAAAAAACGGCGATCTAAACAAGGCGATAGATAACTATCGAAAAGCCCTACTCATGACACCCGAATTAATCGATATAAACCGGCGATTAGGCATGACGAATATTAAAGCGGGGAACTATCGGGAGGGAATAGAACAATTAGAGGGAATCGAAGATAGGGAATCGATCTACTTCCGGGGTTACGGTTATGCGAGATTAAAGGAATGGAGGAAAGCGCGTCGGGAATGGAAAAAGATCGATCGACCGGAAATTAAAGAACAGATAGAGCTGCTCACCCGATATAGCCAAAGGGAAAAATTAACTCTACAGCAGGAAATACAAGAACTAATTCAAGAAGAAAACCTAGAATTAGCCCGCTCGAAAAGCGAGGTGTTTTTAGAGAAATTCGGCGATGACCCTCAAGTTAGCCAGAACTTAAGCAATCATATCGTCTCCCGGATAGCCCATCAACTCTGGATGTCTCAGGATCGAGAAAAAATCCTTATCAACGCCGAGAGGGAATGGGAAAGAAAACGCAATCTGGAATCATTGCACAATTTGGCAATCGCCCTTTATTATCGATCGGTAGAAAATCCCGCTACCCTAGAGAAATTAATACCCGTCTGGTTATCCGCTACGGCGAATTTAAATCTCAACACCAGTATCAGGAATATGGTTTGGAAAGTTATCGATGACGGTGATATACGGGACTTAGAGGCACAATTAACCCGAATACTTGAGGAGCTGATCGATCGAACCAAAGAAGACCTAAATTACTACCTGCAACTTCGCGATCTTTACCGTCGCGATACTGTCGCCCTAGGGTTATTACGGGATAATCCTGTAGAGGGAATCCATATCGAAGGGTTAACCATCCTACCTGGGTTGTATCGGACTCACCCTGATAGAAATACTGTTAAACTGCCCGATCAATTCTGGGCGACTCTCTATACCCGTTGGGGGGAATCGGTGGCTGCCTGTTTGCAGGGGGATCGGGTTCGCGGAGTCGCATTAAAACCCCTAACCTGCCAATCTAATCTCGAACAGATAGCTAATACTTTTGTATCATTCCATCAAGGTTGTCATTATCTACAACAGAAACAGTGGCAAAAAGCCGAGAATCCTTTAAAAGAGGCGAAACCAGCCCTTAAAAATCACCCAGAATGGATTGAGGAGATCGATCGACTTTACCTAGAATTACAGGAGGAGATTGAGGGTTTCGAGAATCTATTAAGGATGAATAGAAATTGGTACGAGTTAGTACAAACTACTAACTCGAAAATGTATTACGTCCGAGATAAAGCCTTGGAAATAGTCAGGAGATTGGATGAGCAAAAGATAGACGATTCCAAAGCTTTAAGCGAACTGGAGAAATTAAAACAGATAGATTACAATAATGCCATACTAAACGAATTCATCGAGGAGATTATTTTTAGAAAAGACGTAAGGGAAGTAGGGCGATTGATGGAGCGCAATCAATTTTCTGAGGCGATCAAAAAGGCGAAACGATCGAGATCACAAAAACTCCGTCACCTTACCGCCCAATTCTGTCTCGATCTTTTAAGAGAAAATTATCAAAAATTACCCCAAGAATTACTAATAGAACTTGTTAGATCGGCTTACGAATTATGCCCAGATGCTCCAGAGTTTCGAGAAGTCTATAAACTATTTCATATTATTTAATGGGAGTTAGATTAATGTACGATAATTTAGATAGTAATCCTTACGATATTCTAGAAATTTCCCCCGCCGCTTCCACTGCCGAAATCACTAAAGCTTTCGGTCTAGCTATGAAACGCCGTAGGTATTCTATGGATAGCATAGCTAAAGCGCGTAAGATATTAATGAATCCTCAAGATAGGATAGTTGCGGATTATTTACGTCCTCATCTCCCTCTGGTTCAACGCTTGAAAACCATGTCTTTCTCGGAATTGTCTGAACCTTTACCATCTTTAGAAATCTTAAATACCATGGATGATATTAATAATTACGATCAAGAACAACTTAAAAAAGTTGCTGGCGAACTGGCTTCATCGATACTCAAAGACCTTAATTTTTTGGAGGAATAAGGATGAATAATTACAAAATTAGCGAAGAAGATAGAAACAAATTATTAAGCCTAATTATAAATTTAACCAAAGAGGAGGCAAGTTTAAAACAAGCTTTACGGCAGCAAGGAGAGAACAATCGCTCGGAAAAAGAACAGATTTTTTTAGAACTATTAGAGGTATTTGATACCCTCGAATCGTTATTAAATTATTTAGAATATCGACACGAACCAGATGATCGAGTCGGGAAAAGATTACCGAAATCTTTAAAAAGTGTACAGACAAAATTATTAAGTATTCTAGAAAAACGTCAGGTGCTGAAAATAGAACTATCCGCTGATCAGCCAGATTTTACTATCTGTCAGGTGGTCGCTCGAGAAATACGCCCCGATTTGGAAGAACAGACGATCACAAAAATAGTCAGGCAGGGATTTACAATCGAGGATAAATTACTCAGACCGATGGAGGTTATTACATCTAAACAAGAATAGATAACCCCTTGCCACTTCCCACTCCCCACTCCGGCGCTCCCGTCCACCTATTTTCTGAGAATTCTAGAGGTACTTGTAAATATTTGTTACAACGAGACGAGGAAAAATCTGACGGCAGGGACACAAGAAAGGATTAGCGACGGGGATCAAGAATTTCAGCAGGAAATTGTATTGGGGATCAAGAGAAACCGATTGTAAAGTTTTCGATACCTCTCGCCGATTCTTGTAATAGTTCGATACATATAACATAGATGATCAGCGATGATTGTAAATTTATATTGCGAATAGCTCATCTTCTTCGGTGTTTTCCCTATACTGGTTTCCATCAACTTTGAGCCGACGTGCAGAAAAGTTAGACCACCAAGTTTGTAAGAGGTCAGGAAGATGCAATTAACCGCAAGAAATAACTGGGGCCACGTTTCTTTAGCAATGCTAAAAAGCTTTCTTCTCTGGAGTTTCGTCCTCACTGTCTGTTTATTAGTAGTGGGATTTCCTTTAGTAGTATTAATGATGACAGTGGGAGCATTGTCGGCGATTATCTTACAGTCAGTTTTACCGATTAGTTCCGTGCTTTTAGTTGCGGGAATGATTATTGGTATTAATATTTTGGCTATCCTAATTAGTGCCGCTTTATTAACAGCAAAAGGTGTTCATCCCCATGAAGTTAGCTGGCTGCACTGGTTACACGGTGAGGTAAAAACCTCTCATCAAGCTGTTTATGCTTCTTGTCCCCTAACTTGCGGGGTAGTTCATTAAATCTGATTTTCTTACAGTGGAATTACTTACCTTTTTTCTATTTAGATTTATTTAAGTTTTCAACTGCTTTATCGGTTGACTATACAGATTCCAAGCTAGTGGAACCCGGTTTTCCCGGGTTTTTTCATCGTTATTGAGCTAAAGCAGTTATCTGAATGGTGAGGTACGAAGTTTTCCTTTTGGGGAGTCGGTCGCCGGTCGTCGATATCAAATTATGAGAAAGGCTGTAACTGAATATTAGAAGATAGGGAAATAAAAGCTTTTTTGCTGTGATCGGTAAACAGTGATCAGTTAACTGAAAACTCACATCTGATCACTGATAACTGATAACTAACCGGTATAATGGGCGAGAAAACCGGAAAAAATCGATGTCTAGCCTTCCAGAAACCGACAATCCCAGTTACAAGGCCATCTTAGCCGCATTAAACCATTTAATCACCGTTGTTGCCCGTTTACGAGATCCAGAAAGCGGCTGTCCTTGGGATTTAGTCCAAACCCCGGAAACCCTAATTCCCTACGTTATCGAAGAAGCTTATGAGGTGGTAGCGGCGATTAAAAGTGGTGATAAAACTGCCATTGCCGAGGAATTAGGCGATTTACTGCTACAGGTGGTTTTACAAGCCCAAATTGCCAGCGATGAGGGTAATTTTAGCCTACAAGAAGTGGCTAGAGGCATCACCGATAAATTAATTCGTCGTCATCCCCACGTTTTTGGGGAGCTATCCCTAGAAAATCCCGAACAGGTGCGTCAAAATTGGGAGAAAATCAAAGCTGAGGAAAAAAATGACCCGACTATTAGCGGCAAATTAACCCGTTATGCCCAAACTTTACCACCCTTGATGGGAGCGATGAAAATTTCTCGGCAAGCAGCGCGAGTCGGTTTTGAATGGGAAAATATCGCAGGAGTCTGGGAAAAATTTGGCGAAGAGTTAGCAGAATGGCAAGAGTCCCTAGAATCGGGCGATAAAGAGCATCAACAGGCCGAATTAGGCGATTTACTCTTTACTATTGTCAATCTTGCTCGCTGGTATAATTTAGACCCCAGTATCGCTTTACAAGAGACTAATCTGCGTTTTATTCAACGTTTTTCCCTAGTGGAATCTGTCGCAGAAAAGCCTCTCCATGACTATACACTAGAGGAATTAACAGTTTTCTGGCAGCAAGCGAAAGCTAAGTTACATCAACCATCATCTGGGCAATAATGCAAGAGCAAGAAATTAATAAGGACAAATCTAAGAGTTTTTGGGCTTCTATTCGAGAAAATCTGCAAATTATCGCTATAGCTTTAGTTTTAGCCCTATTGATCCGCACTTTTGTGGCTGAACCTCGTTTTATCCCCTCCGATTCTATGTTACCCACTTTAGAACAGGGCGATCGCTTAGTGGTGGAAAAACTTTCCTACGATTTCCATCCCCCTCGACGGGGGGATATCGTCGTCTTTGAACCGCCGGCACAATTACAATTACAGGGATATCAAAAGGACCAAGCTTTTATTAAAAGAGTGATTGCCACCGCAGGGGATGTAATTGCTGTCAAGGAGGGCAAAATTTACCTGAATAATCAACCCTTGTCAGAGGATTATATTCTCGAATCCCCTCAATATAATTTAATGCCTTTGCTTGTGCCGGAAAATAATTTATTTGTCATGGGAGACAATCGCAATAATAGCAATGACTCCCATATCTGGGGGTTTTTACCGGAAAATAACGTGATTGGTAGGGCGGTTTTTCGCTTTTTTCCTTTTAATCGTTTGGGGATTTTAGGGGGGAATAGCTAACAGGAATTTTTAGTCTTGATGATGTTGAACAATTAAGACGGAACAGGGGGCATGATGGAGAACATAATTACTCACACTACCTAAGAATAACTCTCCTAGACCCGATCGCCCACGCCGACCGATGACAATTAAATCAATATTTTCCTCTCGCGCCACTTTACAGATAGTTTTGGCTGCATGACCGTAAATTTGCCGGTATTCTCCCTTTACACCCATTTCTCCCGCTTGACTAGCTCTTTTTTCCAACATGGCCACCCCTTTCTCCTCGAATTCTTCCCATTGTTGCCGCCAAAAATCGAGAGTGAGATCATTACCCTGGGCGGGGTAAATATCGGCTAAATTGGGTGGAATCGGTAAAGGGCTATAATCTTCTTCAGGGGAAAGGACGTGCAGTAGTAGGAGGTTAGCTTCGTACTTACTGGCTAAGGATACAGCCTCCTTAAAGACACTCTCCCCCATCTCCGACAAATCTACTGCTATCAAGATTTTTTGATACATTTTTCAGCCTCTGCAACCATGCCTTATTTGACGGAATCCGACGCTATTAGGAATGCGATCGATCACTTTTCTCATTTTCCCATTCTTTGGTTAGATACGGAAGTAGCCGATTACAATAGCAAGACTCCCCGTTTGTCTCTGATTCAAATTCTTGCTGATTCCACGGACTTAACGGGTGAGCGGGTGACAATTTTGGATGTTCTTGATAGACCCGATCTTACTAACTATTTTATCACTAAAATCATGCTGGTTGACCGGATAGAAAAGGTTTTTCACAATGCTAGTTATGATTGTAAATTTTTGGGCGGTAAAAGCAAAGTTAAAAAAATTACCTGTACCCTAGAGTTAGCTAAAAAGGTTCCCTACTATATTGCTCCTTTACCCAATTATCAACTGAAAACCGTGGCTGAATGTCTTTGTCATTTTCCCGCTATCGATAAAAGTGAACAGGGGGGTAATTGGGTCAAAAGACCTTTAACTGTTGCCCAGCTAGAATATGCACAAAAAGACCCCGTATATACGGCCCAAATCCATCATCGTCTTTTGCAGCTTTCCCATTTAATTACTCCCGATCCCGCGGGTGAGAATCTCGAAAGATTAACTAATCGTTATTGGGAAATTTACCAGCAATGGAAGATTTTAGATACAGAGATGGAACATCTCAAGGAACGTTTAAAGTCGGCAATTATCCAGCAAGAGGCTGCGGAGATTAACGGTTTTTCGGTCAGTTACCAAAATCGCACCAGCAAAAAAGTTAAACTGGCCGAATTAGCCAAAGTTGTCTATTTATCGGGACAGGATAGCCAAATATCTCTCTCCTTAACTAATGATCTTCTCAAAGAATTGGGGGATTTAGCCCAAGGGTTAACCATCGAGGAAACGCACCAAAAAATCAGTCAATTGACTATCAAACAAAGTGAAGCTGACTTGACATGATTATGGCAGAATTCAGCAGATAGGACATAGGAGTCAATACCAAATTAGGTTATACTTGATGTTGACGAGAAAGGCTGTAATAGCTAGAAAAAATTGCTTGCGGGGATAATCTAAATGACTGTAAAGATCGCTTATCTGGGGCCGGTGGGAACCTATTCAGAAACAGCCGCTTTAGCATTTGCTAATAGTTTACCACCCCAGCCTCGTCAATTAATACCCTATCCTAGCATTGCCTTGGCCCTGGGATCGGTTGTCCAAAATCAGGCCGATTTAGCAGTGGTCCCGGTGGAAAATTCCACCGAAGGAAGTGTGGTAATGACTCTTGATGCTTTATGGCAATTACCTGGGTTACAGATTCAACAAGAATTAGTTTTACCGATTTCCCATGCACTTCTATCTCCTAGGCAATCGCTAACAGAAATTAAAACCGTTTATTCTCATCCCCAAGCTTTAGCCCAATGTCAAAAATGGCTAGAAAATAATTTACCTAACGTGCCGATTATTCCCACCAATTCTACCACAGAAGCGATTCAAATTCTCGATCGAGAGGCTAATTCGTCCGCGATTGCTTCTCCCCGGGCAGCAAAACTCTATAATGTACCAATACTAATACAACCAATTAATGATTATCCCGATAATTGTACCCGTTTTTGGGTCATGGCTTTAACTTCCCATCGCCAAGGTGAGCGAATGTCCCTCGCTTTTCAAGTTTTAGATCAACCCGGCGCTTTAGTCAAACCCTTAGAAGTTTTTGCCAAACGTCAGCTTAATTTATCTCGGATCGAATCGCGACCAACTAAAATATCTTTAGGGGAATACATATTTTTTATTGATCTAGAAATTAATCCAGATCAACAGCATTTAATCGCGGCAACTTTAGAAGAATTAACCAATTATACCGACGCGATCAAGGTTTTTGGTGCTTATCAGGTGGTTAATTTGCCTGTAGAAAGTTTAGAGGAATTATAAACTAAATTCCTCATAAATTACAGAAATTAAATAGAGATATTTTAGCTTTTAAGAGAGGGAAGAATCGGCAAAGATGAGTTTTCCTCTGGGGTAGAATCAAGCTTTCTTTCCCCCACTAGAGGAAGAATAATTTCTACAGTTGTTCCTAAACCTTGACCTTGACTAGAGATAGTAATATCTCCCCCCATCATTTTCATAAAATTCTTAGAAATAGCTAATCCCAAACCCGTACCGCTAAATTTTCTAGTTGTGGAACCATCAATCATCACAAAAGGACGGAATAATTTTGATTGTTGCTGGGGGTCTATACCGATTCCTGTATCGATGATAGTAATAATAGCCTGTGTATTTTCTAGGCGAGTTATTAAAGAAATTGTGCCTGTATCAGTAAATTTAATTGAGTTAGAAATAACATTCAAAATTACCTGTTTAAATTTAGTGGTATCAGCATAGACTATAGGAATTTCTGGACAAAAAAGTAGATTGAATTTTAAGTGCTTACGTTGCAGCGATGCTGTTTGTAAATTAATAACTTCATTGATAATTTGGTGTAAATCTACTGGTTCAAGATTAACGGAAAGTTTGCCCGCTTCTATTTTAGCAATACTGAGAATATCATCAATAATTTCCAAAAGATGTACAGCTGCATTATCCGCTTGTTGCAGATATTCTTTTTCCTCCTGCTCACTATTACAAAATCCATCCATAACGCAACGAATTGAGCCAATAATACCATTGAGAGGGGTGCGTAATTCGTGGGAAGTATTCGCCAAAAATTGGTTTTTTAATTGATTAGCATTTTCCGCTTCTTGCCAACTCTTAACTATTTCCTCTCCCCAAAGGCGTAAACGTTCGAGCATTTCCTCTAAGGCCGAGGCTAACTGATTAATTTCTCGAATATTAAAGTTCTGTGGTGTAATATTTTGTGAAGGAATTTTCTGAATATTTAAGGCATAATCTCGCAGTTTTTCTAAAGGTCTAGCTAAATCCCTAGTGATCAGTATAATAGCTACTAAATAAGCTAATAATAAACCAGAAATCAGATAAAAAATTGCCTCCCAAATTTGTTGCAGAGGAGCCAGAGCTTGGGAGAGGGGACTAATGGCTAAAACTATCCATTTTTGGGATGATTCTCCCGTAACTGGACTGGGGAGGGAACTATAACCTGCGACTAACTCTTTGCCATATTTCTCGAAAGAAAATAAATGGAGAAATCTCTGTTGACCTCTAACAGCATTAATGATGATTAGATTGAGGCGTTCAGCATCAGCTTCTTGACTGATATGGCTACCAATGCGATCAAAATAGGGATGAGCGAGAATAATGCCATTTTCAGAAATAACCACGGGATAACCCGATAAAGAACCGGGTAAAACCTTCTCACGGTAAAGTAGAGAAGTTTGCAGAATCAGACTAGATTGTAATTGTCCTTGATTATCGTAGATGGGAACAGCAAAAACTAATTCTAATTGACGATTATTATTGGGAGATTTTGTTAAAAGTTGTCGAGGTAAACTTCTAACTAAAACATTCTCGATATTCCCAGCAGAGCTAGTCCGTTTTTCTGTCCATCTTTCCAGGGGCAAAACTTTGATAATTTCTGGTTCACAGGCTCGATTTAATAAAGGTTTCTTGGTCTTAATATCAATTAATTCCACACAGTTAATCTGATTAGGAAGCTGGGCCGTGAATTGTTGTAAAAAAGCTTCTTTTTCGGCTAAGGTTCCCTGTTTTAAAACCAGACTTTCGCCCGCAGTGATAAGATTGGCCTGCAAAAATTGAATTGATTGATCAATATTGTCTGCTTTTCTGATGGCACTTTCGGTGAGATTTTGACGGGCCGTTTCCAAAAAAGCCGATCGCGCCTTACGATAGGTGACATAAACTCCCATAAGTAGTACAGGTACACTGACTAGGAGTAAGCGAGAGAGCAGAATACGACGAAAGGAGGATTGACCGATAGACATGGGCAGAAATCGGTTTGATTCTTGCTATCAAACTCTAGACTATACTAGCCTATTAACCAATCGGACCCGGTGATATTCCTCATCATTTGCCATGAATCGTCCTCACACCACCGTTATTTTAGCCATGAGTGCCGATGGTAAAATTGCCGACGCCTACCAGTCAGCGGCCAGATTTGCCTCTGCTACCGATAAAATGCGTCTAGAACAACATTTATCGCGCATGGATGCCGCTTTATTCGGTGCTAACACCCTGCGCGCTTATCACACCAGTCTTCCTATCCGTCATGCCGATTTTCTCGCATACCGTCAACAACGGGGATTATCTCCCCAGCCGATACAGATCGTTTGTTCTCATTCAGGCCAGCTTGATCCCCGGATGAAATTTTTTCAGCAGCCTTTCCCGCGCTGGTTAATCACGGCAGCGGAAAAAGTGGCGGCATGGGAAAATCGGGGTTTATTTGAGCTTGTCTTAGTCTGCGGTGATTGGAAGGCTATTTTTAGTCAATTTACCCCCCTAGGTATTAAAAAGCTGGCGATTCTGGGAGGAGGTGAATTAATTGCCTCTCTTTTAGCTGAAGATTTAATCGATGAAATCTATCTAACTATTTGTCCGTTGCTGTTAGGAGGCAATAAAGCGGCAACTCCCCTGGGAGGAACCGGATTTATGGCTGATTCTGCCAGAAAATTACAACTTTTGAGCGTGGAAACCGTGCAAGAAGAAATTTTCCTACATTATTCCCTTGAACGAGATTCCCACAAATCTCAAAACTAGATTACCTTAAATAAAAAGGTTGACTTATCTTGTCCCATGGTAGAACAGCTTAAACCACAATATTCTGTCGCTTGGATTGATAAAATGAGTGAGATTCCCCAACAAAAATGGGATGCTCTCGCTCAACCCCTAACTACTCCCTTTCTAGAGTGGGAATGGTTACATAATATCGAAACTTCTGGCAGCGCCACGGGACGCACGGGGTGGCAACCGGCTCATCTAACAGTTTGGCGCGGTGCTGAGTTAATTGCCGCCGCTCCTTTGTATATTAAAAGTCATAGTTACGGTGAATTTGTCTTTGACCATCAATGGGCAGATCTTTCCCATCGTTTAGGGATTGGATACTATCCGAAACTGTTAGGAATGACCCCTTTTACTCCGGCGGTGGGTTATCGTTTTTTAATTGCTCCGGGGGAAAATGAACTGGAGATTACTGCTTTAATGATAGCGGCGATCGATCATTTTTGTGACCAAAATCATCTGTCGGGTTGTCATTTTCTTTTTGTCGATCCCCAATGGCGAATTTTAATGGAAAATTTTGGCTTTACTCCCTGGTTACATCATAGTTATATTTGGAATAACAAGGGTTTTCACAATTTTGAAGATTATCTGACGGTTTTTAATGCTAATCAACGCCGCAATATTAAACGGGAACGGAAAGCGGTGACTAATGCGGGGTTAATTATTAAAACTCTGGCCGCCGAAGAAATTCCCCATCATTTATTCCCGTTAATTTATCGGTTTTATAGCAGTACCTGTGATAAATTTTACTGGGGAAGTAAATATCTGACACAGAAATTTTTTGAACAATTATATCCGAATTATCGTCAGCGAGTGGTTTTGATTACTGCCTACCAAAATGAAAAGGATACTAAACCGGTGGGTTTATCTTTTTGTATTCGCAAAGATACTAATCTTTATGGTCGTTACTGGGGCAGTTTTCAAGAGTACGACTGTTTACATTTTGAAGCTTGTTACTATCAACCGATCGATTGGGCAATTAGTCAAGGTATTACCATGTTTGACCCCGGTGCGGGAGGACAACATAAAAAAAGACGGGGTTTTCCTGCCACTGCTAATCACAGTTTACACCGTTTTTATCATGGCAAAATGACTCAAATTCTCCGTAATTATATCCAAGAAATTAATCAAATGGAACAGGAAGAAATTGAGGCAATCAATCAAGATTTACCCTTTTCTAAGAGAGAAATTGAGTTGAACGAGTAATTTAGATAGGGTTTGTCCTTGGGTGCAATCAACTATGAATACGAGGTTCCGGGTGCAGAGTAGTGAGAATTTCACTTTCGATCGCCCCTAGGGTTTCTAAACGTTGCTCGATCACTGTACGTTCAAAATAATCCGCTGCTAATAGCCAATAAATACCATAATGACGCGCTTCGGAAGCCATTAAACCGCGATAAAATTTGCCTAAATCGGGATCAGGACAATATTCTCCCAATAAACCTAATCTTTCGTGGGAACGCGCCTCGATTAAAGCTGATATTAACAGAGAATCCAAAAGGCGATCGGGTTCTTGGTGACGAATCTGGGCCTTTAATTTAGCACCATAAGGGGGAGAATTCAAGGGAGCGAGGGGAATTCCCCATTTATCCAACCATTGATTGACCTGTTCAAAATGTTCTAATTCCTCTTGGGCGATCGCAGTTAATTTCCGCACGAGGGAAGCGTAGGAAGGATAACGAAACATGAGATTTAAGGCCACTCCTGCCGCTTTTCGCTCACAATGGGAATGATCGAGCAGAATAATCCCTAAATTATTAATTGCCTGTTCTATCCAATCCTCAGAGGTGGCACTGACTAATAAATTAATCTTTCCCATCGTCGCTGATTCCAATTTGCTGCATCTTTCACCCTAACCCAAAAAGTCGAACATTTGCCGAAAAAAGCAGACTTTGCCATTCTAAAAGTACAGGAATCGGGATGTTAAGATGACGGGGAGCCTCTAGGGGTAGGGAAAGTTCGATCGCTTCAGTAACGGGTAGCTGCGGTAAGATATCCTGCATCTCGTATTGACCGACGTTAGCTGCTGGTGATTTTTCGGCAAAAGCATCCTTAGCCGCTAAAATTTCGCCTTTAGCTGTCGTTATCGTCAATCTTTCTCCAGGGAGAAACTCAATCCCTTCAGGAAATCCCACCAAGCGCAAACTAATTTCTAGGGTTTCCCCATCCTTAATTCGTTTGAACAACACCACCTGCCAAGGACTACCTGTATCATCGCGCAAACTTTGACGGGATTGATACAACAGCTGCCCCGGCCCTTCTAGCTGTTGTCGAGTTAGAGCTAGTGCAGACAAGGAAAAATCAATCTCAAAGCTGATAAACAGCAAAAAACTCACGAGAACACAAAATAATAATAGAAATCGTTTCATAACTTTATTGACATAACAGATAAAATATGATATAAACTTTGTCCCTTTAGCCAAGCTAATGCAATTGTATCGCCATATAGTTATACTAACATAATGTTTAAAAGGGATAGGAGAGTGGGCAGCGCCAGAGCTAGGTCGGGGAAGTTTGAGCATTTGTACTAAAATTTCCAATATGCAGTTTAAATGCAGTACAGCTGAGCAAAAACTAAGGACACGGCTTCTGTGATAGCCTAGATGATCGGTGAAGCATAAACACGGCCAATCAATCAGATGGATTTTTTACTGGAAGTCGGTACAGAAGAACTACCCGCAGATTTTGTCGATAGCGCGATCGCACAATTGCGGGAAAGAGTTAGCAAGAGTTTAGAGACGGAATCTCTGGACGCGACTGCTATTCAAGTTTACGCAACCCCGCGCCGTTTGGCCGTGTTAATCACAGGATTACCGAGGGAGCAAGAAGCTCGCAGCGAGGAGATAAAAGGACCGCCAGTTAGTGCCGCCTACAAAAATGGCAAAATTACCGCTGCTGGTGAGGGTTTTGCTCGAAAACAGGGAGTTAGCACCGCTGCTTTCTCCATTCGTGCCACAGACAAAGGAGAATTTGTCTATATTGAAAAAACGATTCCAGGTCGTCAAACAGCCGAGATTTTAACTGAATTAATTCCCCAATGGATTACCCGTTTGGAAGGAAGACGTTTTATGCGTTGGGGAGATGGAGATTTAAGATTTCCCCGGCCAATTCGTTGGTTATTAACTTTAGTGGATGGGGAAGTTTTGCACCTAGAATTAATTAATGGCTCTACCACTTTAACCAGCGATCGCTTAACTTTTGGTCATCGCATTCTACACCCGCAATCCTTAGCCATTAGTCACCCCCAAGCATATTTAACCAGTTTGCGATCAATTTTTGTGGAAGCGGATCCGCAAGCGCGTCAACAGATAATTACCGCTCAGATTAGCACCCTGGCCAAAAAACTCAAGGGAGTGGCAGAAATTCCCGCAGATTTATTAGCAGAAGTGACTAACTTAGTCGAATATCCCACGGCAATTGTCGGCAAATTTGACGATGAATTTCTGGAATTACCCCCAGAAGTAATTATTACCGTGATGGTGACACATCAGCGTTATTTCCCTGTCAAAACTCCACAGGGTTTGTCACCCTATTTCATCACTATTTCCAATGGCGATCCCCAGAAATCTGAGATTATCTCCGCGGGAAATGAAAGGGTTATCCGCGCGCGGTTAGCCGATGCCAGATTTTTCTATACTGCCGATTGTGATGAACCCTTAGATAGTTTTCTTCCCCAACTCGAAACCGTCACTTTCCAAGAAGAATTGGGAACCATGCGCGATAAAGTCGATCGGATTATGGAAATTGCCCAGATGATCGTCGAACAGTTAAATCTCGATGAACAAAGTCGCAGTGATATAGAATCCACTGCCATGCTTTGTAAAGCGGATTTAGTTACCCAAATGGTCTATGAATTTCCCGAATTACAGGGAGTAATGGCCGAAAAATATGCTTTAATTAGTGGTGAATCGGCTATAGTTGCCCGGGGCATTTTTGAACATTATCTGCCTCGCAATGCCGGGGATATACTCCCGGAAACAATAACCGGTCAAGTGGTGGGAATTGCCGATCGCTTAGATACTTTAGTCGGTATTTTTGGACTGGGAATGCTGCCCACTGGTTCCTCAGATCCCTTCGCTCTCCGTCGGGCTGCCAATGCAATAATTAGTATTATCTGGTCAGCCGATTTTAATATCAATCTTTTGGCATTAATTGAGCAAATAGCTCAGGATTTTGTCACCAGTCATCCCGATAAACCTAACCCGGCAAATCTGATTAAAGATTTCTTGTTACAACGTCTGCAAACTCTCTTAATTGATGATTTGAGGATAGATTACGATCTCGTTAATGCAGTTTTAGGGGAAAACGATCCAGAGTATAAGTCTCGCGCTTTAGAAAATTTATTAGATACCCGTGAACGCGCCCGCTTTTTATGCCAAATTCGTCAGGATGGTCAGTTAGCCAACATCTATGAAACCGTCAATCGCTCCACCCGTCTAGCACAAAAAGGAGATTTAGATACAACTACCCTAGAAGTCAAGGGAATCATCAATACGGAGTTATTTGAACAATCCTCCGAATCAGCATTTTATAACGCTTTAATTGCCCTAATTCCCGAAACTATCAGCGCAAGAGAGCAAAGAGATTATCAGCGTCTCGTCACTGCTTTAACAGCAATTTCTCCCCTGGTGGCTGACTTTTTTGATGGCGAAAATAGTGTGTTAGTCATGGCAGAAAAAGAATCTGTCCGTCGCAATCGTTTAAATCTGTTGGGTTTACTGCGAAATCACGCCCGAGTCCTAGCAGATTTTGGGGCAATTGTCAAGGGATAATTCAGTTATCAGTTATCAGTTATCAGTTATCAGTTATCAGTTATCAGATTTGAGTTTTCAGTGGACAGTGGTAATCAGTGAGCAGTTGTCAATAGACTACCTTTATTGATTCTCCCCATCACCCCATTTCCCCATTTCCCCATCACCCCACACCCCACACCCCACACCCTACACCCTACACCCCACACCCCACACCCCATCTCCCCACACCCCACACCCCACACCCCACACCCCACACCCCACACCCCACACCCCACACCCCATCACCCCATCACCCCATCACCCCACACCTCCACTGATTAATGCACACTGATAACTGAAATGGCCGATTCTGAACTACAGCAACAAGTCCAAAGATTACATCGACTGACGGTATGGGGTCGTTGGTTATTCGTGTTGGGTTGTTGGTTAGGGATTGGTTCGGCGAGTTTATGGGTTTTATGGGATGATATAGCCTTAATGCGGCAATATTTTACTTGGACAGCCCTTAGATACGCTTTAGCTTTCAATTACTGGCCTTCTATCGGTCTAGCCTTTTGTTTTGCCATTACAGGAGCAGTGTTAGTCTGGCAAAGTCGCAACATTATTTTAGGACTTTCCCCCAGAGAAAAACTGCGCTTAGAGCAACGGGTGCAGAAAATTCGGGCCGAAGGGTCGCGTCATCCCCTCTGGCGCTGGATCTTAAAAAGCAGGGAAAAAGACTTACAATGATAAAGCTTTGCTGAAAGCTGACGGCTAGAATCCCCACTAGATATAATTCTTTACTCAAAAACTCTTGACTTTTGAATCCACCTATGACCGTGACTCCCCAAGCTCCTCCGAAAACTCGCCGCGTGGTTTTTCCCTTCACCGCTATTGTCGGCCAGGAAGAAATGAAATTATCCCTAATGCTCAACGTCATCGACCCCAAAATTGGCGGGGTGATGATTATGGGAGATCGAGGTACGGGAAAATCGACCACCATTAGGGCTTTAGCCGACCTTTTACCAGAAATTGACGTAGTTGCTAACGATCCCTTTAATTCTGACCCCAATGATCCTGATTTAATGAGCGATGAGGTGCGGCAAAGGGTGGACGAGGCCATCCCGTTGACCATTGCCAAGAAAAAAGTCGCTATGGTAGATTTGCCCCTCGGTGCGACGGAGGATCGGGTCTGTGGCACGATTGACATCGAAAAGGCCCTGTCAGAAGGGGTAAAAGCTTTTGAACCTGGTTTGCTGGCCAAAGCTAACCGCGGCATTCTCTATGTGGATGAAGTCAATTTACTTGACGATCACCTCGTCGATGTGCTATTGGATTCGGCCGCTAGTGGTTGGAATACGGTGGAACGGGAAGGAATTTCCATCCGTCACCCGGCCCGGTTTGTTTTGGTGGGATCGGGCAACCCAGAAGAGGGAGAATTGCGCCCACAACTGCTCGATCGCTTTGGAATGCACGCCGAGATTCACACCGTCAAAGAACCACCTCTACGGGTCAAAATCGTGGAACAGCGTGCGGAATTTGATGGCAATCCCCTCTCGTTTTTAGAGAAATATAACTTAGAACAGGAAGAACTGCAAAGAAAGCTAGTGGAGGCCCAAAATCTTTTGCCTTCCGTGGAGCTTGATTATGAGCTGCGGGTGAAAATTTCCGAGGTTTGTTCCGAGTTGGACGTGGATGGATTGCGCGGCGATATCGTTACCAATCGCGCCGCTAAAGCTCTGGCCGCTTTGGAAGGACGGACAACTGTGACGGTAGATGATATCCGTCGGGTAATTGTTCTCTGTTTACGTCACCGTTTGCGGAAAGATCCGCTAGAATCGATCGATTCTGGTTATAAAGTCTTGAAAGCTTTTAATCGCGTCTTTGGATTAGAGGAAAATCCCTAAATCTAATTCACCCTCTCCCCGAAGAGAGGGTTTTTGACTGGATTTAGAGATGAAGGCCAAAAAGGGCTAGATGTGGCCAAATAAGCTAGAATTTTATCGATCGCTGTTATTCTCTGGGGGAATGTCCATGTGGGTTGAAAGTATAAAACTCGAAAACATTAAATGCTTCCAGAATCAAGAGATTAAATTTATTAGTAATCCCAATCAACGTCGTCAGGATGCTAAACCTTATCATTGGATCACTTTATTGGGAGAAAATGGAGTAGGAAAAAGCACGATTTTACAGGCTTTGGCTTTACTGCTCGCGGGACCAGAAGCAGCCAAAGAATTATTACCACGTCCGACTGGTTGGATATGTAATCCCAAGACACCGGGTAAATTAACCGCAGTGCTTCATCAAGAAGATGGGGATGCGGGAAAATATGGTTGGGATAAAATTCGAAAAACTTTTGCTTATTCCTATTTTGTTACAGGCAAGGAAAGGTTAGAATTAGGAGGCAGTAAGGACAAACAAACCTATACAGAACCAGCATTAATCGAAGAAAATAGCAAAATTTTGGGTTGGTTGCGAGCCAATGCTTTTGCCTCCGATAGTCGTGGTTGGTTTGCCGTCGGTTATGGAGCTTTCCGTCGTTTGACACGAGAGAATCAACGGAATGTTCCTAGTCTTGAACCCCCGCAACGCTCTAGCAACTTTTTCAGCCAATTTAATGAGGATACATCTTTAAGTTCTTTTGAGAGATGGATGGTGTATTTAGATTATCGAATAGCCAAAAATCCTGAAGATAGTAAATCCAAACAAATGAAAAAAATCGGCGAAGAAGCAATTACTAAACTGTTACCCGGTAATGTAGAAATTGCTGAAGTAACTGCCGATGCCTTGATTCAGTTTCTAGTTAACGGTCAAAAAGTTCCAACCATTAGTTTATCCGATGGTTTTAGGAGTATGATTGCTTTAGCCGGAGATTTAATTTGGCGATTATTACAATCCTTCCCCAATCTAGATAACCCCACAGAGGCTTCTGGAGTCGTCTTAATCGATGAGTTAGATATTCATTTACATCCTTCTTGGCAAAGGGAAATTGCTGGATGGTTACAGGAAGTTTTTCCCAAGCTTCAATTCTTTGTCGCTACTCATAGTCCTTTAATCGCTGCCGGTGCGGGGGAAAAGTCTTTAACCCTACGAATCGATCTGGTAGAGGGTGAATCAGAGATTGTAGAAATTCCTTATAAAGAATTAGCGGCTAATGTTGATCGTACTTTAACAAGTTCTGCTTTTGGTCTGAAATCAACCTTTCCCACTGAGACAGAAAATAAAATTAAGCGTTACCACCAACTAAATCGTAAAAATAAAAATCTGGCGGCAGCAGAAAAGGAAGAATATGAACAACTGTCATTATTTGTTGGAGAAGTTAAACCCTTTGGCGAAATTAGTCAACCTAATAGTTTAGAATCCCGAATTGATGCCTTACTAGAGGAGCGTTTATCTTGATTCCTGTCACCAGAATATCAGAGCCACGCGTATTAGCTAAAAATGCCGCTCGTTGGCTAGAGGCTTTAGAATCAATAAAATCAAACAACAAGGCAACTAAAGCTCAAATTAACCAAGCACAAAATAAATACAGTCATCCGCAAGTTAAAGACGCATTAGTTAAAATGTTTAATGGGAAATGCGCTTACTGTGAAAGTAAGATTACAGTGGTAACTTACGGAGCGATCGAACATTTTTATCCAAAAAGCCAGTATCCTGATCTGACTTTTACTTGGGAGAATTTACTGCTTTCTTGTGATAAATGTAATGATGCCAATCACAAAGGCACAAATTTTCCTCTCGATGATATCACAGGAAATCCTCTGTTAATAGACCCCACGGATGGAGTAACCGATCCGAATACACATCTTGAATTTATTTGGGATGAAATGGCAAAATTGGCCAGTGTTTATGGTCGGGATCGGCGTGGTCAAATTGTTGAAGATTTGTTCGATCTCAATGGTATGCGTGGACGAAAAGAATTAATTAACTATCGTAGTCAATATATTAAAAGGTTGTTAGCATTATTACGTTTCGCAAAACAAGGAGACTCGGAGGCTTTATCTTTACTGCAAGAAGCTTGTCAATCGGGAGCGGAATATTATGCTTTTGCTAGTATTTATATACTGCCTCATTTGCCTCCCTAAAATCAGGGGTAATTATTATCTACAGTCTGAAAAACAAAATTTCTCGCTTATTATTCTCACCCTACTTGATATTTATGTCTCGTCCTGTTGTTTATTTTGCCGTTACTAATCATGGTTTTGGCCATGCTGTCCGCAGTGCTTCGGTGGTAGCTAATATTATTGAACTTAATCCCGAAATTTTGCCGATATTAGTCACCACGGCCCCGCGCTGGTTATTAGATTCCTATATATCCGGAGAATATATTCAAAGACATCGGGGGTTTGATGTGGGGGTAATCCAATCGGATAGTTTAACGATGGATAAATTAGCTACTAAAGAAAAATTAGAACAAATAATTGCTCAATCAAGGTCAATTATTGCCAGTGAAGTTAATTTTATTAAAACTAATCGTGTGGGTTTAGTTGTGGCCGATTTACCGCCTTTAGCGGCACTAATTGCCAAAAGCGCGGGGCTTCCTTGTTGGATGATTGGTAACTTTGGCTGGGATTTTATCTATCGTGATTGGGGTGAAGAATTCACCAGTATTAGTGATTGGATTAGTGGTTGTTATAATCAATGCGATCGCTTGTTTAAACTGCCTTTAGCGGAAGCAATGACAGCATTTCCTCACATCACAGAAGCAAATTTAACCGGGGGTACACCCCGCTACAGTGAAGAACAATTGCGACAGGAATTTAAGCTAAATGCCCCCAAAGAAAAAACTATTTTATTGAGTTTTGGGGGGTTAGGATTAGAAGCAATTCCATATAATAACCTCGCCAGTTTTCCAGATTGGCAATTTATCACTTTTGAAAAAAACGCGCCCGAATTACCCAATTTAATCCGCTTACAGGATAAACCAGATCGGAGCTATCGTCCCGTGGATTTTATGCCCCTGTGCGATCGAATTATTTCCAAACCAGGATATAGTACCTTTGCCGAGGCTTTAAAATTAGAGGTTCCGATTGTTTCCCTAATGCGAGAAGGTTTCGCCGAATCAGCGATTTTATTGGCCGGAATTCAAGATTATAGTGATCATCAAATTATTAGCAGTGAAGAATTTTTTCAAGGTAATTGGGACTTTTTACGGCAAGCCCCCCAACCGCCCAGATTAAAGGTTAAACTGGCTAAAGATGGTGCAGAATCGATAGCGAGAGCTATCGTAGAATACTTTGAGAGGTAATAGTAATGATTAACTTAGCCAATTTAACCTCGGATGATTAGCGGTGAATTTAGTTATCGGTCAGCCGTCCCTAGTTTATTGAACAAAGTCCTAGAAATCAGCCAAATTACCGCCCTATTTTTTGACAATCACATTCGGGATAATCAGGGCAGTATCAGCCTCGAAATCGTCAAAAACACCGATAACCATCCGGAGAAAGTTGACGGCGAACCGGAGCCGAGAACTAGGGAGACAGAAACAAGATCGGGCAGAAAGCCGATACTTGTTACAATAGTTTACAAATCACCCTGCCCCGTCACCGAACTATGTCCGAACAGATGATCTCCCCAGAGACGCAAAACCCAGAAGCGATTACCGTTGAAGTGCAGCCGGTCCATATTCCCGAAGAGCATCGGGAAGATATCGGCCCCATGGATGACAACGTAGCCGAGAGTTGGCGCTACAATCCCCAAGTTATTAACGACTATTACCGTGGGCGACCTCTAGACGTTTTGGGGAGATTAATCGAAATTGCCCTGCCGGTTTTATCTTTTGTCATCGGTATCTGGTG
The DNA here is from genome assembly GCF_027532095.1 of Microcystis sp. LE19-195.1E. Taxonomy (NCBI): domain Bacteria; kingdom Bacillati; phylum Cyanobacteriota; class Cyanophyceae; order Chroococcales; family Microcystaceae; genus Microcystis; species Microcystis sp. LE19-195.1E. The sequence goes on along the minus strand of NZ_JAPZSZ010000322.1, from coordinate 5,039 downwards.
GGATAAACTGCGGGGAAAATCGCCGAAAAATGAAATTAGACGGGCCGTACAATTGCGGGAAATGTTGACCAAATTGGGACCGACCTATATTAAGATCGGTCAAGCTCTCTCTACCCGCCCTGATTTAGTACCGCCTTTATATTTAGAAGAATTAACCACTCTCCAGGATCAAATTCCCTCTTTTCCTAACGAAATTGCCTATCGTTTTATCGAAGAAGAATTAGGTTATTCTCCCGAAGAAATTTATGCAGAATTATCCCCCAATCCCATAGCGGCCGCTTCCCTAGGACAAGTTTACAAAGGTAAATTAAAAACCGGAGAGAGAGTCGCCGTTAAAGTACAGCGTCCCGATTTGATTCGCTGTATAACTTTAGATGTGTATATCATGCGTAGTTTGGCGACTTGGGTGAAAGGTAATATTAAAAGACTTCGCTCCGATTTAGTGGCAATTACCGACGAATTAGCCAGTCGCATTTTTGAAGAAATTAATTATCTTCACGAAGGACAAAACGCCGAAAAATTCGCTCAACTTTATGGTCACATTGCCGAAATTTACATCCCCAAAATCTACTGGAAATATACCGGGAGACGGGTTTTAACCATGGAGTGGGTGGACGGCACAAAATTAACTAATATCAAAGAAATTCAAGCTCAGGGTATTGATGCCACCCACTTAGTTAATGTGGGGGTGCAGTGTTCTTTGCGTCAATTACTTGAACACGGATTTTTCCATGCAGATCCCCATCCGGGTAATTTATTAGCGACTCCCGACGGTAAATTAGCTTATCTTGATTTCGGCATGATGAGCAATATTGAACCCTATCAACGCTACGGTTTAATCGAAGCGGTGGTGCATTTAGTCAACCGGGATTTTGAGTCTTTGGCCAAGGATTACGTTAAGTTAGACTTCCTGTCACCAACTACCAATTTAGAGCCAATTGTTCCCGCTTTTTCGGAAGTTTTCGGTAATGCTTTAGGGGCGAGTGTGGCAGAATTAAACTTTAAAAGTATCACCGATAAAATGTCGGCGATGATGTATGAGTTTCCCTTTCGAGTTCCTGCCTATTATGCCCTGATTATTCGCTCGATGGTGACTTTAGAGGGAATAGCAATTGGCATCGATCCTAATTTTAAGGTACTTAGTAAAGCCTATCCTTACATTGCTAAACGTCTGCTCACCGATCCTTCCACGGAGTTGCGAGATTCCCTGCGGGATTTATTGTTTAAAGACGGTACTTTTCGCTGGAATCGTTTAGAAAATCTCTTGCGTAATGCTAAAGATTCTAATGATTTTAACTTCGAGAAAGTCACCGATCAAGCGTTAGATTTTCTCCTTTCAGACAGGGGTATATTTATCCGCGAAAAATTAGTTAATGAGTTAGTCAATGCGCTCGATAACTTCGGTCGTCGCACTTGGTTTAATCTCACGGTTAATTTCCGGGAACAGGTGGGTTTAGCGGTGCAAGAAACTCCCCCAGAATTGTTGGGTGATGCTAAGACTTTCGAGCATCTTCGCAACATCTTTAGTATTTTACAGGAAACAAAAGGATTCGATGCCATGGCTATGGTCCCAGTGATGACTAAACTAATCGCTAAACCGGAAACCCAACAGATGGGACAAAAAATTGCTGAAGGTTTGCTACAAAAATCCCTAGCGCGTTTAATTCGTTACTTAGTTCTCGAATTCGATACACCAAATCATCGGCAAAATGGAGAATTATCGAAAGCTTTACCCGCTGCCGATTAACCTCTGTTCGGTCAATAAATGCCGTGAAATTTATTTCACGGCTCCGAGAAAAACGTTAAACTGTTTTTAAAGTTTTTTTATCCTAGCCGATTAACGGGGTTTAAAGGTGACTTGTAAACCGTCGCGAGGATGGGGAGTGGGGATAGCGGTGAGGGTGAGATCTTGATTGGGGAGTAATTGCCAATCGTATTTTTGTACTAAACGGACGGCTAAAATTTTCATCTCTAAACGAGCGAATTCTTTGCCTATACATTCGCGTAATCCCGCACCAAAAGGGATATATCCGTAGGGTTTTTCCTCGGCTAAAAAGCGATCGGGATCGAAGGTTTCAGGACGAGAATAAATATTATTATCTTTATGGGTATTGGTGATTTGATACTGCACTATCCATCCTTTCGGCAAATGATAACCGTTAAATTGACAGTCTTCTATTACCCGACGGAATCCTCCTCCCACGGGTGGAGTAAAACGTAAAACTTCTTTTAAAACGCGATCTAAATAGGTCATCTGTTTGAGGGTATCGACGCTTAAAGGAGTGGATAGATCAAAATTAGTTATTTCCTCCAAGACAAGCTGAAAAATATCGGGATGCAGTGCCATTTGTAGGCAGAAAGTAGCGATAGCGGAGGTTAAAGTTTCATGACCAGCAAAGAGTAATAATAGCACTTGATCCTTTAATTCCGCTAAGGATAAACTTTGACCGTTTTCGTCTTTAGCTTGTAAAAGTATAGCAAGAGCATCTTGGCCGGGGTCATCATTTTTTTGTCTTTCTAAAATGATAGTTTTGATCGCTTGTAGTAATTCTTCTCGACAGCGTAATGCTTTGCCAAAAGCTGTCCAGGGAAGGGGAATGGGAAGGGTAAATAGTCCCGCACACCAAGTATCAAAAGCTTCTCCTAATTTGGTAGCAGAACCATGATCAAGACCGACAAATAATTTACAGGCGATATCGAGAGTATAGTTTCTTAATTCAGGATACCATGACAGGGTTTTTGCGGTTTGCCAACGCTCTAAATAGCGAGCGGTAATTGTTTCTACCGTAGGGATATAACTTGCTAGGGACCGGGGTTGAAAAGCTTGATAGATTAAGCGACGACGGGAAGCGTGGACATCTCCTGTATGCACCGCTAAAGATGCGCTGCCGAGGAGAGTTTTGGTACTTTTAGGCCAAGTTGCCGCAAAGTATTTATTCTCGTTGCTGAGGAGAAACCGGTTAGCTTCGGCACCGGATAAAATAATCGTGGGACTGCCAAAAATATGAGTACGGAAAAGTTGACCATATTTATGATGACGTTTGCTGGCAAAATCCCCATCGGTCAAAAAAGCGATTGTTTCTCCTAATAGGGGTAATCCGAAACTGCCGGGGGGTAGGGGTAAATCGTTGCTTATAGTCATCGCTGCCTCTAGGGTAAAACTAATCAGTTGCCGTCGATTAACCCTGTTTATTTTAACCTAAAGCGGCGGAGAATTGATCGCGCAATCTAGCCTAGCAATTAGCGATCGCACTCAGCAACGGTAAGTACCTAAGCAAAGTTAATTACACATCTCACCAGTCAGTCAACAGTAAGAATTGCCGCCAATTGACATTTTTTAAGATCACCGCCATAATTAGGGCTTGATCAATAAATCTGAAAACCTTGTTGGGTAAAACTTTTAGACTTTTTAGAAACCAAAAAGTAGCATATATGGGAGTGATCAGGGGGAAAATTTAGGTACTTTTTCCCTGAAAATTAGGTAATTGACCCCCTCAAAATCGCTAAAACCCTACACCCTACACCCTACACCCCACACCCTGCCCCCACCGAAAAACTTTTTGCCGCAAACCCTAATTAGCCGTTGCTAATAATAATTCGCGGCAAACGATGCTTAAACCCGCAGAGAATTTCCCAGGATATCGTACCTAAATCTCGCGCCCAATCGTCGGCGGTGATGCACTGCGGGCCGTCTTTACCGATAAGTGTGACGATTTCCCCTGTTTTTACCTCTGGAATCTCGCTCACGTCAATCATTAACTGATCCATGGTTATCGCGCCGATTTGGGGTACTAAACGTCCTCTCAGGGATACTTTTAAACGATTGGAGAGATTGCGGGGAATTCCATCAGCGTAACCGATACCGACCACAGCAATACGAGTATCTTTTGCCGCTATGTACTGATGACCATAACTCACTCCCGAGCCGGCGGCAATGGTTTTGACTTGGGCAATGCGCGCTTTTACTTGTAGCACCGGTTGCAAAGGGACTTTATCGGTGAGATGATCGGCAGGATAAAGACCGTAGAGAGCTAATCCGACTCTAACTCGATCGTAGTGCAGAGATCGATCGCTTAGGGTAGCGGCAGAGTTGGCTAAATGCAGACAGGGGGGATGATAACCTTTTGAGCTTAACTCGGCGATCGCTTGTTGGAATCTTTGCCGTTGTAACTGCATGATTTCGGGGTTGGGATCGTCAGCCGTGGCAAAATGGGAGTATATACTGGCAATTTTCAGGTTAGGAGCCTCTAAAACCTGTTCGACGAATTTTGTGCCGTTTTGCCATTGTGTACCTAAGCGAGACATCCCCGTATCTAGTTTGATATGGACTGGCAGCCGCTGCTCTAAGCGTCTCATCACGGTGGCAAAAATTTGCACCTGTTCGATTTGCACCAGGGTGGGTTGCAATTGCCAATGGGCTAAGGCTGCCACTTCTTCCGGGGTATTGACTGCCCCTAAAATCATAATTGGGGCAACGATTCCCGCTTCCCGTAGTTCGATACCTTCCCCGATAGTCGCGATGGCTAAAGATTGCGCTCCGGCTTCTAAAACGCTGTTAGCCACCTTAACTGCCCCGTGTCCGTAAGCATCAGCTTTAATTACCGCCATTAATTCCGTTTTTGGGGCTAATAAGGCCTTGACTTTTCGCACGTTTTGTTGTAAGGCGGAGCGATCAATCTCTACCCAAGCACGATAGCGAATTGCTTCCGACAATTGATAATCATGACGGTTTTTGGGCGGATTGATAATTTTTGGTTCGATGCTAAACGTCACTCGCTCACTCCTTTGCACGCATAACCCAATTTATCAAAAATGTCGGGGTAAAGACCATCGCTTTTAGCGACGGGATGAAACCCCGACCAAAATAGAACCGCAAAGCACGATTAAATCCTTGACAATTTAGCCTTGCATAGTTTACCATGGTAAATATAGTCTGGTAAACAAGATGTTAAAAGCGTTTAAGTACAGAATCTATCCGACCAGTGAGCAATCAGTTTTGCTCGCCAAATCGTTTGGCTGTGCTAGATGGTTTTACAATT
>NZ_JAPZSZ010000269.1:0-18785 GCF_027532095.1 Microcystis sp. LE19-195.1E | reverse complement strand
GAAAAAAATGCAGGAATATTTAGATAATGGGACTCGTTTAGGTTGGTTAATCAATAGAAAAACTAGAGAAGTGGAAATTTATCGTCAAGGACAGGCAGTAGAAATTTTAACTAATCCAGAGAGTTTATCGGGGGAAAATATGCTGCCAGAATTTAGTTTAAATCTTACTTTGATTTGGTAAATCAGAGGTAGTGATTGCCGTTTAAAGCTTGGCTTTGTTAGGCATTGTATTCATGGACCAAATACCAAACTTCAGTTTTAAGGAAGATAGTCATAATCAAGGATTTCTGCAAGGGTGAAGGGTGATTCAATCGGGAATAAATCAGCAGCAAGTTGATACTTTCTGACAGTATCTTCTCTGGCTGCTTGGTAACAATCTATCCAGATTTCAGGAATCAATCTTCTCAGACTTGGACTCTCTCTTAATAAGCGTTGAACTTGTCGGCGTTGTTCAACAACTGTGCTGCGCCACCCCTGAGCATTTGTTTCCTTTTCAGTTAGCCAGTAAGTCAATTTAAGCAGATGTTCGGCAATGACGGTTAAGCGACTTTCTAGTTCTCGTTTTTCACTCCTTCCCATCGTTTCAATTTCTTCGATTAAATTTTCTAAGTCTAATTTTTCAAAACGATGTTCTTTGAGCAAGTTAGCGGTTTCTTGTAACCATCCGTAGAAATCTTCTTGATAAAGACTTTTACCTGACGAGACTAAAGACTTTTCGATGCTCATTTGATGATGACCCAAAAATATGATAGAGCAATCGGCGATTCTTGCCACTGTTGCCTCTTGCCTGTTGCCTCTTGCCTGACTTCTGCCAGAAGTCTAATATCGCAGGATTACTCCTGAAAACATCAGAGCTTTAAATTTAAGCTAAAATTGGGTAAAACATCTTCACCCGATAAATCAGTGGGATTTTCTAAGATATCCACTTCCTTTCCTTGACGATAAATTTCAACTTGCCGATTCTGGGGATCGATTAACCAGCCTAACCTTGCCCCATTTTCCCTATATTCGAGCAGTTTTTTCTGTAATTTGTCAAGACTATCAGATTCAGACCGCAATTCGACCACAAAATCGGGACAGAGGGGAATAAATCCTTTTTTCTGCTTAGGGGTTAAAGATTCCCAGCGTTCTCGACTCACCCAAGATAGATCAGGAGAACGAATCGCCCCATTTGGCAGTATAAATCCGGTGGAAGAGTCAAACCCGACTCCTAAAGCTTCATTTTCTTCGCACCAGCGACCCAGTTGAGTCGTTAAGCTAAAATTACGCTGTCCTGATTCGCCACCTGTCGGGGGATTCACGATTAATTCTCCTTGGGCTGTACGTTCTAATTTTAAGTCACGGTTGACCATAGCAAGGGCTTCAAACTGTTCAAGGGTGATAGAGAGAGCGATCGCGCTAGGAATTTCTAAGGAGAGGGTTTCGGGTGAGGTAGTAACTGCTAACATAGTCCTTTGATCAGGTGCAACTCATACATACTATTAAAGATTATTTGTCAAGTTTTTGCTCAGACTTCTTTAGCTTGCGCTGAACAAATTCCCGATTTTTTGGGGAAACTTCCACCTCGATCGGGTGGGTTCAGTAAATAACAGGTTACAATAGCCAATACTTAACTAAATTTACCTAAAAACCATCGATCGTGTTCTACGCTATTGATTTCGGAACCAGTAATACCGTCATTACTCGTTGGAATGGGGCGACAAATAGGGCCGAAACCGTCAAATTATCGGAGTTATCCCAACAAATAGTCGACAATCCCCCCCTAATTCCCAGTTTACTCTATATTAAATCAGCCAATCCCCTGCAAGTAATTGCCGGTCAAGCGGTACGGGATCGGGGTTTAGATATCGATCGAGATCCGCGTTTTTTTCGTCGCTTTAAACGAGGTATCGGGGCAAAAATTCAAGGATTTTTACCTGAATTAGAGGAAACTGTCCTCAGTTTCGAGGGGGTTGGCCAATGGTTTCTCGATAGCATCATCGACCAATTAAAAAACACCGCCCCGGAAACCCCTCAATCTCTAGTTTTAACCGTCCCCGTCGATAGTTTTGAAAGTTACCGCAATTGGTTAAGCAATGTTTGTCAGGGGTGGGAAATCGAACAAATTCGACTAATTGATGAACCCACGGCCGCCGCTTTGGGTTATGGAACTACTGGGGATCAAGTGATTTTAGTGGTAGATTTTGGCGGTGGCACCCTCGATCTTTCTTTGGTACAATTAGATTTAGATAATCCTCAAAAAAATCAAGGTTTTATTCTCAAGTGGGGAGAAAAACTTTTAGGCAATAATTCTGCCCAAAAAACTAAACTAGCGAGAGTTTTAGCCAAGGCGGGGACAAATTTAGGGGGGTCAGATATCGACGATTGGATTGTCGATTATTTTGCCCAAAAGCAATCTTTAGCGAAAACTTCCCTGACTACTCGTCTAGCAGAAAGATTAAAAATTAAACTTTCTTCCCAATTAACCGCCGAGGAGGTATATTTTGATGAGGAAAATTTCGAGAGTTACGAGTTAAGCTTGGATCGAGAACAATTGACCGATATTCTCCAACAACAAAACTTTTTTCATCAATTAGATGATTTAATGACGGGAGTTTTGCAACAGGGAAGACGCAATGGAGTTGAAGTTAGCGATATCGATGCGGTGTTATTAGTCGGGGGAACTGTACAAATTCCGGCGGTAAAAGATTGGGTGCGACAGTATTTTGATAGTAGTAAAATTAAAGAGGATCGACCCTTTGAAGCGATCGCTTTGGGAGCGTTACAATTAGCCCAAGGTTATCAAGTCAAAGATTTTCTCTATCATAGCTACGGGATTCGTTACTGGAATCGTCGTCAAAATGCCCACGCTTGGCATCCGATTATTAACTCTGGACAACCCTATCCCATGGAAAAACCCGTGGAATTAGTCCTAGGTGCTTCCGTGGACAATCAACCTAGCATTGAATTAATTATCGGCGAATTGGGCACAGAAAGGGGGGCGATCGAGGTCTATTTTGATGGTGATAAATTAATTACTCGTTCCCTCGGTAATGGAGAAACTAGCGTCCAACCCTTAAATGATCGCGAGGGGGCCCGATCGATCGCTCAACTCGCTCCTTTAGGTTTGCGGGGCAAAGATCGCATTAAAGTGCAGTTCTGGATTGATGATCAGTGTTTTCTGCGGATTAATGTGGAAGATTTACTCAGTCAAGAATTGTTACTAAATAATCAAATCGTCACCAAATTAAGCTAGGGTTTACGGCAAAAAGTTGCTCGTGGGGGCAGGGTGTGGGGTGTGGGGTGTGGGGTGTGGGGTTTTACCGATTTTGAGGTAGTCAGTTACCTAATTTTCAGGGAAAAAGTCCAGGGATTTTACCCCGGATCACTCCAATGGTCAACACTTTTTGAGGGAAAAAAGTCTAAAAGCCTTATCTAACAAGGTTTTTAGATTTATTCAGCAAACCCTACCTAATCTTTAGGAAAAAATTACCTGAATTTTACCCCCGCTTACTCCCATATCTGGTACTTTTTGATTTCCAAAAAGTCTAAATTTTAGATTTATTCAGCCTGCTCTAAGCTAGACTTGGCTTCACCTAAAAATCAAGTGCAGACTCATAGTAAGTTTGCACTGATATTATCGCAATATTCTGTTTTACCGGTGGCTTTATCGACTGTGATCGCGCACGGGGATCGGGATCAGTTCGGGTTCGGGTTCGGGTTCCGGACCAAAAACACTCTCGATCAGTTTGCGCGCCCATTCTCTCAACTTGTCTATCACTTCATCTAAATAGTCCATTGACCAAATGGCTCCTTTGAGATACTAGCTATGAGTTTTCGTCGATTGATCCCCGCAACAGCTTGATTCTAGAGAATTTTAACTAATTTTCATCGTTTGGCTGTTAAATCTGACGAGCGGGGGAATCTATATCTTGTATTTATATTAAGCTTAACATAACTTTTTAGTCTGAGTATATATTCTTGGCAATTCTTTTTTAAGATATTGTTAATAAATTCCGGCGTAGGCGATCAAGGGCGGTATAAGCACTAATCTGGCGAATTGTCAAGCGATCTCGATTTTCTCCGAAACGATGCTCTGATACGGTAACATTTCCCTCAGGACTGGCTAAACCGATATAAACTAGGCCCACGGGTTTTGTCTCACTGCCTCCTCCTGGTCCGGCAATACCCGTGATACTGATCCCCCAATCCGTAGCGAGGCGTTTTTGCACCCCTAGCGCCATCTGTTGGGCAATAATGGCACTGACAGCCCCGAAATTATTTAAATCCCCTTCATTTACGTCTAAGAGGGCAACTTTTACCCGATTATCGTAGGAAATAACCCCACCCCCAAAATAATCGGAACTGCCGGCGATTTGGGTGATAATTTCCCCTAATCCCCCTCCAGTACAGGATTCTGCCACACTCAAAGTTTGTTTTTGCCGCCGCAAAAGTTCCCCCACCACCGCAGGTAAAGTATCATCATCAGCCCCAAAATAATCTAATCCGGCGATTTCCTTAATTTCCGTCGCTACCGGTTCAATTACCTGCAAAGCAGCCTCTAAAGAAGGGGCTTTGGTCGCAATTCGCAAACGCACTTCGCCTAAACTAGCATAGGGGGCAACGGTGGGATTAGTCAGATCAAATAAATGGGCAACTTTTTCCGCTAAAGCTGACTCACCGATACCGCGAAATTTGAGGTAACGACTATAAATCCTCTCTTTGCCCCATCCTTGACTTTCTAGGTAAGGAATCGCCGTTTCTACCCACATTCTCTTCATTTCTGAGGGTACTCCGGGGAAAGTGAGAATAGTCACGTTAGTCTGTGGTTGCCAGATCATGCCAGGGGCGGTTCCCGTCGGATTTGGCAAAAAATCGGCTCCCATGGGTATTAAAGCCTGTTTACTGTTACTAGGAGGCATTTCTCGCCCTAAGCTCGTAAATTTAGCCTCGATTTCTGCTAAAATCTCCTGATCTTCCCTGAGGGGCGTTTGGAAAAAATCGGCGATTGTTTCTGTAGTTAAATCGTCGGGAGTCGGTCCGAGTCCGCCAGTAAAAATTAAAATTGAAGAACGTTCTCGGGCAATAGCGATCACTTTTTTCAGTCTTTCTACATTATCCCCCACCACCGTTTGATAATAATGGGGAATGCCTAATTTTGCCAATTCTAGGGCTAAATATTGGGCGTTAGTATTAACTATATCCCCTAATAATAATTCCGTTCCTACACAAATAATTTCAGCGGCCATAATTTTTAGCAATTAGCTTAAGATTTTCAATTTTGATCATCAACTTATCTTCTGTCACCACAGTTCAATCGGGTTTCGGTAACGATGGTCATGGAAGTTAACAATACCAGTGCGCTCCAACATTATACCAGTAAGCTATCAACAATCAAGGTCTTGTATATTAGACCTCTGGTAAAAATCAAAAATTGTTGTTAGGGTTAGGAGTCAGTAGCCGGTCGTCAGGAGTCAGGAGAATTAAGAATGAATAATAATCAATTAAACGGTCTATTTACAGATTTTATGGAATTTAATCCTTGTTTTTGCCGTTTTTGAAGCGTCAAAAATTAATTATGCAAGAGGTTTATTAATGCCACTTTTAATAACCAGATTTAGTATCACTACCTATGAGCAAACGTAAAATCAGCGCATTATTCCCTTATATAACAATAATTGATCATAATCAAGCATAACAAAGTATTGCCGATCATCACCTCTTCCTTCCTGCTATCAAAAACCCCACCAAAATCATCTAAAATCAAAATGTCCACTAAATAATAAAATTCTATGACTCGCTGGTTTAATATTGCCGGTCCCTGTAAAGACGATATCCACTATATGCTCTCTCCCACAGTACGATTACCAGATTTAGAGGAGCTAATTCAACAACGTAGTTATTTTGTCCTTCACGCACCACGACAAACGGGGAAAACCACCGCAATGTTAGCCCTAGCACAACAACTTACTAATACTGGAAATTATGCCGCAGTCATGGTATCAGTGGAAGTAGGAAGTGCATTCAATCATGATCCCAGTGCCGCAGAATTAGCAATTTTAGGAACTTGGTATAATACAATAAATATCCGCTTACCCAAAGAATTACAACCACCTGTTAAACAATGGCAACAGGAAGAACCAGGCAATAGAATTAATGATTTTTTAACAGGTTGGGCAAAATCTTTAAACCGACCTTTAGTATTATTTATAGATGAAATTGATTCTTTACAAGACCAAACATTAATATCAGTTTTACGACAGTTAAGAGATGGTTTTCCTAACCGTCCAGAAAATTTCCCGACCTCAGTAGGATTAATTGGTTTACGAGATGTGCGAGATTATAAAGTAGCATCTGGTGGTAGTGATAGATTAAATACATCTAGTCCTTTTAATATTAAAGTTGCTTCTCTGACTATGCGAAATTTTAATCTTGCAGAAGTGGTTGAATTATATCAACAACATACAGCAGCAACCGGACAAATTTTCACACCAGAAGCAATAGAAACAGCGTTTGATTTAACTCAAGGACAACCTTGGTTAGTCAATGCTTTAGCTAAAGAAATTGTAGAAAAAATGGTAAAAGATAGAAGTATTGCTATTACCAAAGAACACATTTTAACAGCCAAAGAAATATTAATTGCTCGTCAGGATACTCATTTAGATAGTTTAGCTGAAAGGTTAAGAGAACCAAGAATTAAAGCCATTATTGAACCGATGTTAGCAGGTTTAGAATTAGGAAATATACCTAATGATGATATTCAATTTGTCATTGATTTAGGATTATGTAAAATGCACCCCTATGGAGGATTAACTATTGCTAATCCCATTTATAGGGAAGTTTTACCCAGGGTGTTAACTGTGACACCAATGGCTTCTTTACCAATGATTGCACCCACTTGGTTAACCCCAGAAGGTGAATTAAATCTAGCTGCTTTATTAACAGCATTTCTCAAATTTTGGCGACAACAGGTCGAACCATTATTAGGTAGTACAGGCTATCATGAAATCGCTCCACATATAGTATTAATGGCTTTTTTACATCGTGTTATTAATGGTGGGGGAGTTTTAGAAAGGGAATATGCAATTGGTAGTGATAGAATGGATTTATGTCTGAGTTATAAAGATGTAATTTTAGGGATTGAATTAAAAGTATGGCGGGATAAAAAACGCGATCCTCAAGCTGATGGGATCGAACAATTAGAGTCTTATTTAGGGCGTTTGGGTTTAGATTTTGGTTGGTTATTTATCTTTGATAGGCGGAAAAATGCCTTACCAATGGAAGAAAGATTATCAACTGAAGTTGTGGTGACAGAAAATCAATATAGAATTACTGTGATTCGGGCGTGAGTGTTTCCAAAACTCACTGTTTGCGTTACATTTCATTAACGCACCCTACAGGATTAACTTTTAGAATTTTTGCTAAACTAGAAATAGGTATAAAACAAGGAAATATAAAGTTATGACAGTTGCTAATTCATCACTTTCTCAACAATACATACTTGATATTGAACCAGAAGGACGTTTAACTTTACCGCAAGAAATCCAACAAATTCTTAATTTAGAATCTGGAGATAGATTAATCTTAACTCTGGAAGATAATGGAACACTGCAATTAGTTAGTCTCAAAAATCAAGTTAAAAAATTAAGAGGTTTATTAAAAAATAAATCACCTGATAGAAATTTAGTAGATGAACTTATTCAAGAACGCAGACAGGAGTATTTAAGTGAATAAATATGTGTTAGATGCTTCTGCCTTTTTAGCTTATCTTAGAGATGAACTAGGAGCAGAAATTGTAGAAAATGCCTTGATTAATGGGTGTTATATCAGTATTATTAATTGGGTAGAGGTATTATCGAAAATTGTTGACTTAGGAGAATCCCCAGAGGAAATTATTAAACGATTGAGAGATGAAGGATTATTACAAAATAGTCTAGAAATTATTGCTTGCAATGAGGAAGATGCTATAACTATAGCTAAATTTCGAGTTTTAACTAAAAGTGCAGGATTATCCTTAGGAGATCGTGCTTGTCTTGCTTTAGGTAAACGCTTGAATTTACCTGTGTTAACAGCAGATAAAGTATGGACCAGTTTATCTCTGGGAATTACTATTACTTTGATTCGTTAAAGTTCATCATCATTTGACAAATACTTTTTAACAACTGAAAATTTGGAACTGCATTCAAAACAGTAATAAGGTGCGTTAATGAAATGTAACGCACCCTACTGGACTGTTTCAACTAAAATAGGGCAATAGATTTCGGCTTAAAATCTTAGATTATAGAATTTATAGCATTTTTCTAATACACCAAATTAGCTGAAACAATCCACTACAGGATTGGATATCACTAGAGATTAAAACCCACATTCCGCACTTTATGATTAAGTCGCAATAACGCCACCAAGAAAAACTGATTGAACCGACAAAATTTGTTGAGATTAGAGAATTTTTACATCTGACTTCACCAAGAATAATTTGACAGAAGCAAGGATCGCTCAAGTTAGACATGGTTAAACTAAAGTGGCCTAATTTATTGGACACTTTTCGGGGAAAAAGTTTTTTCTGGGATTGACTTAAACTGAATTTGCTCAATTTGATTCTCAACTTACTTGGTAGTAATTTTGGCAATAAATCGAAAAATATTCAAGAATATCAAGAATCTCCTCAGTTAAATTACTGATGTGGCTTTGAGCATTAATCTTGACTAAATGAATCCCCTGTAAAATCTGAAATATCCATCTTAAAGTTGGTTTATCTGTGGCTTTACCAAGTTTATTTTTGACTTTTCCACCTTTCCTTTGTAGTTCCCCTCTTAACATTCTTTGTCCCAGACTATATACTAATAAGCATATTTCCATTAAAAAAACCATTGTTTCTATCCTTTTTGGGGTTTTCACCAAGACACTATCTGCTAGAAATAAGGGGTCTTTAATGAATCTAAATCCTCGTTCACAAGATTGTTGTGCTTTATATTCATCAAGCATTTCTTCCGCCGATAGGTTTTCCTTGTCGAGAACAGGCGATAATAAATCTTCCTGCTCTTTCTGTTTCGGCTTTAATAATTTCAGCTATCACCACTACAATAAAATCACTACCATCAGGATTTACTCTCGGAAAATTTCAATTGCCTGACTACAATTCTAAAGCTTCATAGATGTATAATTTATTCAAAAAACCGACGGTGCTGAAGTGATAACTAGGTAAAGGCGGAGGGAACGATAATTCCGTTTGATAAACGCTGAAAATGACAAAATTCTTTCTAGTGGTGTTAGTGGCGATCGCTTCTTGTAAAAAAGGATGACCCGTATCCACCAACATTTTACAGTAACCTCGCAAGAGAGCCTGCACCTCGATGGAAGCTTGCGCCCGAGCGCAGACATTATCCTTAAGATAGCTAGTTAACCTCTGGGAAGCGTATTGTTCGTAATCTTGACGATTGGGGTTAGTTGTCAGCAATATCCCCGCAATTCCCCCTAAAACCACTCCTACCACCATTCCCCCTAACCGCGCCAATTTCATAAGCTCTCAAATCATCACTCACTAACCCTAACCATAGCCCGAATTAGGATAAAAAACCTGTTGTCAACGATTCGTTTTCTGGTATAGTAGATAGATGTACGGCGAGCGTAGCCAAGTGGTTAAGGCAGTGGATTGTGGTTCCACCACTCGGGGGTTCGAGTCCCCTCGTTCGCCCTCTTTTTAAGGATCGCTGATGATTAGGCTTTGAGGGAGTCGATTGGCACTTACCCACTCAAATCCCCAATCAATTCGTTAACCTCAAAATAGTCTTTATGTACTGATAAATTTCGGTGAGAACGGTCAATGTGTTGGCTAGACTGTATTTGAGACAATTGAGCAAATTCTCGCTTCCAGAAAGGAGCGAACGGTGAGTAATTAGGGTTGGCTGAATAAATCTGAAAACCTTGTTGGGTAACACTTTTAGATCTTTTGTCAATCAAAAAGTACCGGTTCTGGGAGTGATCGGGGCAAAATCCCTGGACTTTTTCCCTGAAAATTAGGTAATTGAACCCCTGAAAATGGGTAAAACCCCACACCCCACACCCCACACCCCGCACCCTGTCCCCACGAAAAACTTTTTGCCGCAAACCCTACTTACCGGTTAAGACGGCACTGGAGAAGCGGAGTAGCGATAACGTGATAGTTTAGATCCGATCGGTAATGTGATATTGGGACAATAATGACCAAAGTAAATCCGAAGTTAATTATTCATGGGGGAGCAAGTTCCCTAGAGGACAAAGGTGGTTTAGAATCAGTCCGCGATTCTCTCCGGGGGATTGTTAAGAATATTTACAACCTCCTTGACAATGGTGCTAGTGCTGTGGAGGCGGTGACGAAAGGATGTATGTTACTGGAGGATGAACCGCGATTTAATGCCGGGACCGGTTCGGTGGTGCAATCGGACGGTCAGGTGCGAATGAGTGCAGCCTTGATGGATGGTCGTCACCAGCGTTTAAGCGGTGTTATTAACGTCTCGCGGGTACAGAATCCCATTAGCCTAGCTCAATTTCTCCAAAGTCAAGAGGATCGCATTCTCTCGGAAATTGGAGCTGCAGATCTGGCCAGAGAATTACAAATTCCCCTCTATGATCCCCTCACCGATTATCGGATTCAAGAATGGATGGAGGAAAGAAAGACGAATTTTAACCGTAAAATGGCCCGTTTATTCGCCGATTCGTCAGCGCAACGGGGAACTATCGGGGTAGTGGCTCTTGATCAGCAAGGAGACATCGCCGCCGGAACTTCTACCGGGGGGAAGGGACTAGAAAGAATCGGTCGCGTTAGTGACAGTGCCATGCCGGCTGGCAATTATGCGAATCCATGGGCTGGAGTAAGCTGTACGGGGGTCGGGGAAGATATTATCGATGAGTGTTTAGCCGCTAAGGTGGTCATTCGCGTCACCGATGGTTTTTCCCTCGCCGCTGCCGTGGAGAAATCCATGCGCGAATCCCAAACTAATGGTCGGGATCTAGGCATGATTTCCCTTGATCGTCAGGGGAATATTGTTTGGGGGAAAACGGCGGAAATTCTCTTGGCTGCCTATCACGACGGTCAGGCGATCGGTGATACCCTAGAATGGCACGGTGAAAATGTGGGTTTAATCGGTCATGTAGCCGTCGGATAGTGGAACAAACTGCGATCGAGCCTAGTCTTTTCGGTTAATCTGTACAAGATACTTCTTCTCGAAAATCTCCGTGTGGCAATACATTATTCCTATTTTTGACCCCGATGTGAAAAACTGGTCAGCCGAAGCGCGATTATTGCGCTGGATGACTTTTTTGTGGCTGTCAGTCGGGTTAGTGGTGCTTTTTTCCGCTTCCTACGCTCTAGCTGACAGTCGCTTTGATAACGGACTATACTATTTTATCCGCCAATTAATCTGGCTTTGGATTGGCTTAATTGGCTTTAATTTCCTGGTGCGATTGCCGATCGAGAAACTCCTCAAAATCGCACCCTGGATGATTTTATTAGTGTTAGGATTAATTTTGATCACTCTCATCCCCGGTTTGGGAACTAATATCAACGGTGCCACCCGTTGGATTAAAATCGGGCCGATTCTCTTGCAACCGTCGGAATTTATGAAACCGTTTCTCGTCCTGCAAGGGGCGGCGGTTTTCGGTGGTTGGCCGCGTTTAAATGTCAATCAACGGTTAACTTGGATCGCTATTTTTGGGCTAATTCTAGCGGGCATCCTCTTACAACCTAACTTGAGTACCACTGCTCTGTGTGGTATAACTCTCTGGCTGATCGCTCTTGCCTCCGGTCTGCCTTTATCCTACATGACCAGCAGTGCTTTACTGGGTTTAACTATGGCCGTGGTTAGTGTTACTTTCCGCGAATACCAGAGAAAACGGATTTTGTCTTTCTTAAACCCCTGGCAGGATCCCCGGGGTGATGGTTATCAATTAGTGCAGAGTTTACTGGCGATCGGTTCTGGCGGAACCACCGGCAGCGGTTACGGTTTATCCCAACAAAAATTATTTTATCTACCCTTCCCAGATACGGATTTTATTTTTGCTGTCTTTGGCGAGGAATTTGGTTTTATTGGCGGTATTTTACTGTTAATCATGCTATTTCTCTACGCTACTCTCGCCCTGATCGTGGCGGTTAAATGTCGTCATCGCATCAAAAAATTAGTGGCGATCGGGGCGATGGTAATTTTAATCGGTCAATCCCTGTTAAATATCGGTGTGGCCACTGGTTCTTTACCCACTACCGGCTTACCTTTCCCTCTCTTTAGTTATGGCGGCAGTTCCAGTTTAGCCAGTCTCTTTTTAGCCGCCCTCTTAATCCGCGTGGCTAGGGAAGAAAATGACCCCGATCCGGTTTCCACCATTAAAAAAAGTCCTCAGAAAATTGTCTCGGTTTTCAGTCATCAGTGATGGATTGGGAATTATGAATTATGAATTGGGGAAGTGGGGAAGCTGTCTCATCACCCTATCACCCCAAAACCCCCCGCAACGCGCAAGCAGTGACCCCCCTATCTCCTGATTCCTGACTCCTCACCCAATGTTCGACAAAGATAAGTAAAAATTATTTACTGACTCCAAAAACTTGAGAATATTTAAATTAACATTCCGCAATATTTACAAATTCTTAAGAATTAATTGAGAAAGATTTTTATTTAACAACGATGTTACAATGGTGACAGCGATTTGATAGAATTTCATAATCGGTTATTCTGTGCTTTTTTGGGTAGCAATGGTTGAAACCCTTGCCACACCTACAGGGTGATCCTAATTAAGACGGGTAAATCAGTCAATTTCACGGGCAACGATGATCTTTTTTTTGTGTAGTTTTATTGCAAAAAAAAAGTTTTTTTGACAAAAAGCACAAAGTATGATATTAGCCCAATGGATTTCTGGCTGCGAGTAATTATTGCAGAGAAGGGAAAGGGGAAAGGGGAGAAGGGAGAGGGGAGAAGGGAGAATAAATAGGGTTTGCGGCAAAAAGTTTTTCTTGGGGGCAGGGTGTGGGGTGTGGGGGGTCGGGTTTTACCGATTTTCAGGTGGTCAATTACCTAGGGTTTGCGGCAAAAAGTTTTTCCTGGGGGCAGGGTGTGGGGTGTGGGGTGTGGGGTGTGGGGTTTTACCAGTTTTGAGGTGACCAATTACCTAATTTTCAGGGAAAAAGTACCTGAATTTTCCCCCTGATCACTCCCATGCCGGGTACTTTTTGATTGACAAAAAGTCTAAAAGTCTTACCCAACAAGGTTTTTAGATTTATTCAGCCAACCCTACCTAATTTTCAGGGAAAAAGTACCTGAATTTTCCCCCCGCTCACTCCCAGGGCCAGTACTTTTTGATTGACAAAAAGTCTAAAAGTCTTATCCAACAAGGTTTTTATACTAAATCCGTTGAGTATAAGCTACTGATGAGGACAGGCACTCATGCAAAAGGGGGAATAAATAATCAGTCTTTAATAACCGGATTTAGTATTAGATTTATTCAGCAAGCTCTAATTAAAGATTTTCTTAAGATTTCTGTCCATAGCCGCTCCCCGCTCCCATGCAGTCTCAACCAGAGTTTTAGGCTTAACCGAGCCGTATTACCCCGCACCCCAGGGGAACTGTAGCCAATTTTGTCGGCAAGGTGCGAACTAACCCCCGTTCCCCGTTCCCCGGCCAAACCCTAGAAATCATCGGGAATAATCCATTGGGTCGGTTGCGTCAGTTTTTTTAGTCTAGCGGCTTCTGCCATTTCTAGCATCTTTTCCAAAGAAGTTTCGGCAATGAATTTGGCTGCTTCAGCGGCATGAGCTTGATTGGGGCATTTATCGCCTAAAATACAACCATTTAGGCAATCTACAGCACAATTTACCTGTTTTTCCATAAAAATTCTCTTTTTCTGACTAGATTTGGCCTTTATATTTTAACCCAACTTTTTTTCAATACCTAAGCAAAATTAATTACACCAAATCCGTTTTTAATAGTGCGATTAACTCCCAAGTTATGGATTGTTTCTCCCCGCTTGCTGCTATGCCGCTCCCCACTGACCCCTCTCGACTTTCCTATACTTTTTAAACAGGATTTAGTCGGACACATCTTGCTAATCCTTTTGCCGCTCTCAACCCTAGCTAAGTAATTATGCCAGTTAAGAAAGCGGCACGCTTAACCTTTCCCTAACCCATAAATTGCTATATATTTTAATTGTGTGAGGAGTGAGAAGAAAGCAAAGTCCTTGGGGTCGAAACACGGCAAGACTCCCGAGGGCTTTTCCATGTCTAGGGAACAGTTGTCAGTCATGAACCAGCCTCAAGAGCGAGAACCTTTTGCCAGTTTAGTTTTATATCATCTCTTTAAATGGTCGATCGTTAGCCCAACCCTACACGGCTATTTTCGCGGTCGCGTTTACGGAGTGGAAAATGTCCCCCGGCGTCATCCTCTGATTATCGTCTGCAATCACGCCAGTTACTTCGATCCACCCCTATTATCCTGTGCCGTGCGTCGTCCCGTAGCTTATATGGCTAAAGAAGAATTATTTACCATCCCGATTTTAAAACAGGCGATCGCTCTTTATGGGGCCTATCCCGTCAAACGCGGCAGTGGTGATCGGGGGGCAATTCGGGCGGCGATGGGAGCATTAGCGGCGGGCTGGGCAGTGGGATTGTTTCTGGAGGGAACGCGTACCGAGGACGGATTGATCCATCAACCAAAACTAGGCGCGGCGATGATTGCCGCTAAAGCGGGAGTTCCCCTGTTACCCGTCAGTTTGTGGGGGACAGAAAAGATTTTTCAAAAAGGTTCTTCTTTTCCCCATAGTATCCCCTTGACTATTCGCATCGGGGAAGTGCTGCCGCCACCGATTTCTAACAAAAGAGAAGCTTTACAGGCAGTTACCGAGCGCTGTGCCGAAATTATTAACGGATTACACGCCCTCGGACGTTAAATCGACCTTTCAAACAGGATTTAGTCAGCTAAGACGCATTTTAACCGCCTATCCTTAGATTAGCTAAATCTCTCCCCCCCTTGTCCTAGGGCTGTTTCATTCTCCCATCAGAATATCAAAAGTAAAAGCGATCACTGTCTTTGTAAAATGAGAAGTGACCGGCAACTTTTAAAATATATGTTGAGCTTAATAGAAAAACTAAAACAAGTCAAGGACTTTCGGAAAGATAAAGGAAAAAGACCCCCTTTTTAGGGCGACGGGAGCGTCAATAGATTTCTTTCCCCTACACTTTGAAGTGGGGAATGTGGGTTAAAATTGGCATAACTCGACCATCGCCTCGACCATGTTCTTTTTTGTCCTCGGCTTCAATCTAGGCTTAACTTTATTTAATTGCTTTCTAGTCTGGAAATTGTGGCAATTGCGGCGGATTTTAGGGCGAGTGACCAAAATTTTAAACCGGGTGGAACGACGTTTACACCACATTTTTTACCCCGCCCCCGAATATATTGTCATCGCCGGGGCGAAAACCTATTATCTCAGACAAAACTATCAACGTCTCTGCGGACAGATACAGATACTGCAATCCCTATTCTTGACCTTCTCCCTGATTATCCGTTACTGGCAGCGTCAATCCCGTCAACGCCGTCGCCTCTGGTCGCTAAAATTGAGCAAAATCTCTAGCAATCAAGCAGCTGACAGCGATCGCCAGCCAAAGTAATACACAAGTACGAGTTAAATTCAAAGCCTGTTCGACGGTTTTGACGGTAATCGGGTTGAGGTTATCGCCCAATAAAGGTTTTTCCACAATCTGGCCTCGATATTGATTTTTACCCCCCAATTGCACCCCCAAAATCGCCCCATAGACGCATTCACTCCAACCAGAATTAGGACTAGGATCCCGACGGGCATCGCGCCAACAAATGCTTAAAACCCGCCCCGGCTGGCCCGAAATTAGGGCGAGAGTTAATACCGTTAAACGACAAGGTAGCCATGTCAAAACATCCTCGCTTTTGGCACTAAACCAACCCATATGGGTGTAGGGTGGCCGACGATAGCCAATCATCGAATCGAGGGTACTAGCAGCTTTATAAGCGCAAGCGAGGGGAACTGGCCCCACCCCCAGAAAAGCACCGAGAAGGGCATAAAAAAGTGGCGCGGTAACTCCATCCACACCATTTTCACTGACGGTTTCTAATAGGGCGCGGAGGATTTCTTCCCGGCCGAGATTATCTGTGTCGCGACCAACGTATAAACTTAGTTGGCAACGAGCTAAGGTGATATTTTCAGCTTGTAAAGGTGCGATGACTGTTTCGGCAGCCCTGCGTAAACTTCTACCGGCTAAACAACTAGCCAAGAGAATCATTTGTACTAGGCAACTCAGCAGCAAATTGACCTGACCTAACCATTGGATTCCTAGCCAAGTTAAAACCCCGGCCAAGATAATTAAACCTAGTCCCAGAATTATGCCCGCTAAACGTTGGCGAATTTTTTCCCGCGTCCAATTAAGGATAACTTTTGTGGCAACGGCAATAATCGCCCCCATCACCTGCACTGGATGAATCCATCCCCAAGGATCGCCGACCAGATAATCTAAAACCGCCCCTAATACTAAAATGATCGCCGTTGCCGCTTCCTTCACAATTACTCCCTTTTCCCATCGATATCCCGAATTTTCTCAATATTGTCTTCCCAGTTAGCCCCATCAAAGAACTGGATCTGAAAATCGCCTAAGACATTGCCCTCCAAACAGCGCAGGTTTATATCTATAGCGTCAGGATGGGAGCGGGGACGATAGAAAGGATGAATACCACAAACACGACAAAAATAATGTTGGGCCGTGTGGGTATTAAATGTATAGGTACTTAAAAAATCTTCACCGCTTAGGAGGGTAAATTGTGCTGAAGGAACAATCAGATGCAGAAAGCCTTTTTTCTGACAAATGGAACAATTACAGTCTAGAGCTTGATCATGCTCGATCGCCACTTGAAAACGGATCGCTCCACAGTGACAACCCCCCCCATAAATCTTTGCTTGTGTTGTTGCTGTCATAACTTCTAAACTACTAAACAATAAAGCTGGTTTCCTCTCCCCTAGCGGCGATCCAGCTACGGGCATCGTAGTATAAATCGGCTAAGGTAATCTTCCCTAGGGCCTCTTTTAATTTCTCGTGTAGGTGTTTCCAGATAGTAAATGTCACCCAATCTTCTGCCTGTTCGTCCCTGGGATGATAGCCTGATAATGGCTCGATCGTCTCTCCCACTGCCTCCAGAATTTGCCCCAACGAGATACGATTTGCCGGCCTGGCCAATTGATAACCCCCTTGCGCTCCCCGAAAGGAGCGAACTAACCCCGCTCGTCGCATTTCTATCAGCAATTTCTCTAGATAAGCGGCCGGGATATCTTGACGCAGGGCGATCGATTTTACCGAGACGGGAGTTCCTCTAGCTTGTAAACTAAGATCCAGCAAGGCTTTAACACTATAGTGACCCCTAGTTGTTAGCTTCATTATCCCTCATTTTTACCTCTTGATCTCTATCCTACCCCCTGCCCTCATTGATGACAGAAAGGTTAACCTCCCTTCCCTCAGCATCTCGATCAACATTGGTAAATTCTGTTAAGATTTCGATCGAGAGATAGCCTGTAATCAATTACAATCAATTTCCTCAAGCAAGTGATAATTTTTAGTTTATACCGTGTAAGATGAGTGTAGAGATCAATCGTAACCCGATTGTTTCTGGCCAGGGGGAGCAATTCTCCTCGACTAGCCTTGATGACCCTAACCTTTACTTATCTGCCGCGAACTTAAATGAACAAAACTACTAATCCAGAACCCCTGACTGGCCTCGAACTAATTGAGAAAGTTAAACAGCTAGGCAACCTCAGCAAAGAGGAAAAAGCTCGGGAATGCGGCTACTATACCATGACAAAAAATGGTATTGAACGCGTTAATATGATGAAATTTCTCAATGCTTTAATCGATGCCGAGGGAATTGACTTAGATAGCAGTGCCAATGGACACGGACGAGGTGGGCGCTCGGCCAGCTACCGGATCAGTGTCCAATCCAATAATAATCTCCTAATCGGTTCGGCCTACACCAAAAAAATGGGACTCAAACCGGGAGATGAATTTGAAATTACTTTGGGGAGAAAACATATTCATCTCAAGCAAGTTGGTGCCAGCGACGACGACGAATAGCAATAATTAAGGAGAGAGCCGTTTAACTCTCTCCTTGCCATTAGTTGACATCCTCACCGCCGTAAACGGACGGTGATTCCTCACCACGCCACCTTTTTAAGATGGTCGCGTCAATGGGGTTAAACCCAAATTTTCGATAAGCTCTTGTCCATTGAAACTGGGTATTTTATCCTCAATCAGTCTTTAAGCATCTAGATCAAAGACTCCGTTCGATATGTCCGGTTAATTTTGTCCTATTAACCGCGTTTGACATACTCCCACCGTCAAGCTACGCTGTGACGGGGGATTCTTGACCTATCACTATCGGAAATTCCTTGCTCAACGAGACGGCTTAAATTCTCAATGTCTCCATTAAAAACCCAGAGGTCGGACTCTCCCCCCCCCTTGCCCCCCCGCCCCCCCCCGATGTCGGGGG
Source organism: Microcystis sp. LE19-195.1E (assembly GCF_027532095.1). Classification (NCBI taxonomy): domain Bacteria; kingdom Bacillati; phylum Cyanobacteriota; class Cyanophyceae; order Chroococcales; family Microcystaceae; genus Microcystis; species Microcystis sp. LE19-195.1E. The sequence continues at coordinate 288 of NZ_JAPZSZ010000269.1, read as the reverse complement.
GGCAGGGGGGGTGGGGGGTTTGGGTCGGTTTCTGTTTGCCCAACAGTACCGTTGACACTTCGACTTCGCTCAGTGTCAATGCCGAGCGAAGTCGAGGCATTGAGATGATTTCCCAAATATTGCAACCCTTTTTTAAGAATGTTGATGGCTGCATTATGATCCCTATCTAAGACTGTTTTACAATTGGGGCATTGATGAGTTCTAGTGCTTAATGATTTTTGAACTCTCGTCCCACAAACTGAACAATCTTGGCTAGTAAAATGGGGAGGAACAGCAACACAAACAATC
>NZ_JAPZSZ010000106.1:0-37432 GCF_027532095.1 Microcystis sp. LE19-195.1E | reverse complement strand
TTTGCTAATAAACATAGCAAAATTATAGATGATTTCCTGACCTAAGATCACATTTTATTCTTTTTTCCACTTCAATCTAAGAATTGAGAAAAAAGCAAAACCCTCCATTATACCATAAAAAAATTATGCAAGAGGTCTAATATTTATACCAATGTTTACATCTTTAGTTAATACTATCCATCCTCTTTGACTAACAATAGGTAGCCACTACGTATCCGGTGCATCTGGGGCAAAATGGGCATGATGAAATTCAATTTTAACCCCTATTTCTTGCAAAGCTTCACCGATAGATTTTCCTAAAGCGCGGTCTATAAAATAGGTGTATTGATAGGTCATGCCGCTTGCCAATTGCACTCGAATAAAATCGCTTTTTCAATTTGCCAAGGTTGACAATTATAATCATTGGCAATATCTTCTATAGAGTCCCCCGCATCATAAAGTTCTGTGACAACTTTAGTGGGAATTCCTGTTCCTGTGATCACGGGTTTTCCGAAGGAAATATTAGGGTCTATCTTTAGGACTTTATTGCTGAAGTCTTCCCCATTTATGTCGATAGTGGGAAAAAGCCGTGTGGCGATATCTTGTTCATCCCATTCAATACGAGTTAAGAGATTATTTAAGAATTGTTTCATCGTCAATTGTCCCGAACGGGAGGCATTAATTAAATGTTCAAATTGTTCAATAAAAAGGTCAGTTCCATCGGTACTAAATTGTTTTTGAACCAGAGGATGATCGGTGTTAAATTGTTCACTAATATAGTCTAGGGCCAGTCTAACTTTATCGAGAGGGATGTTATGAACTTTGCGAATAACTCTTAAAACGTGCGCTTCCACTAAGTTAGTAAAGGAAAGTTGCGGAATATTCGGATTAGGTCGTTGAATGAGGGGTAAAAACTCTTTTTGTCCTTTTTTAGTGGGGTAGGTGCGTCCTCGTACCCACGTTCTCAGAGTGGGTAAAGGAATATGGAGATAGCGCGCAGTATCGGCTATAGTGTAGGTGGGAACATGATAGAGATGCTCTAGAGATAAGGGAGATGATGCTTTGACCATCGTTAATATTTTGGTGAAGTTGTTGGGATGAGATTATCGCCTATTATTTCATTCTAGCTAATTTTGGTATCCTTGAGGATAGGGATAAAGCAGGGTACATCTTATTTTTGTAAATCTAGCAAGTTGGGATTTTTACGCGAAAACTCTCTGATAAAATTGGGCATTACTTCCGACTTTATTAATCAATCCAAGCTTTTGGGGGGTTCTACCCCCCAAACCCCCCGTTGGGGGCGTGGCGCCGCCCCCAAACCCCGGAGCGCATTAGCTTTTCGGTGGGATGCTTACAGGCAGCTGCTGATATATCTGTGATAATTCAAGAATCACTGATAATTGCTCATTGTCGGTATTTCTGCAAATGTCAGATGCAGCCATAAAGTAGGATGAGGGCAGTGGACATTGGGGGCAAATGAGGTTATATTTTATCTATAGAAGAACGTTTGTATGTCGCAACGATAATGAGTAATTCACTGCCAAAATATCTAGAGGAAATCACGGGCATTTATCAACAGGGTAACGCCACAGAACACAGTTATCGTCCTGCTTTAAAAAAATTAATTGAATCCCTAAATAATAACCTACAAGCTCTCAATGAACCCAAAAGGATTGCTTGTGGCGCTCCAGATTTTGTGATTAATCAGGGTATGGTAGAAATTGGCCATCTGGAAGCAAAAGATATCGGAACTTCTCTCAAAAAGGTTGAAAATACTCCCCAAATAAAACGTTATTTACAGGCTTTGGGTAATTTAATTATCACCGATCATTTAGAATTTCGTTGGTATGTATCGGGAGAATTGCGTCTATCAGCTGCCGTGGCAACTCTTAATCAAAAAAAGCAAATTAAACCTGATTCCCAGGGTATTTTACAAGCAGAACAATTGTTCTATCAGTTTTTCCTCTCAAAAGTTATTCAGATAACAACACCGCGAGAATTAGCGAAAAAAATGGCCGCTTTAGCGCAGTTAATTCGAGAGGCAATCGGCCAAGCTTTAAAAGATCAAGATTGCGGGGGAATGTTGCGGCAACAATTGCAATCTTTTCAACGAGTTTTAATTAGTGATCTCAATGAAGCGCAGTTTGCCGATATGTATGCACAAACAATCTGTTATGGTTTATTTGCGGCACGCTGTAATACGGATCAAATAAGTTCTTTTTCCAGGGAAACGGCAGCATTTCGACTACCGAAAACTAACCCTTTTTTGCGGGGAATTTTTCATCAAATTGCTGGTACAGAATTAGATGAGCGGATTACTTGGGCCGTGGATACTCTAGCGACTATTTTACAACAAACGGACATGGAGGGAATTCTGGGCAGCTTTGGAAAACGCACGCGCAAGCAGGATCCTGTGGTTCACTTTTATGAGACTTTTTTAGCCGAATACGATAGTAAAATGCGTGAGTCTAGGGGGGTTTATTATACCCCTGAACCCGTGGTTTCTTACATGGTTCGCAGTGTGGACTATATTCTGAAAAATAAGTTTCAGATTCCTAAAGGTTTGGCCGATGCCAAAAAAATTACGATTAAGCATCCTAATGATAGCCAAGAAACTCAGGAAGTTCACCAAGTTTTAATCCTCGATCCTGCTGTGGGAACTGGCACTTTTTTACACTCTGTTATCGACCATATCTATGATAGTTTTCGTCAACAGCAAGGGATGTGGTCTAGTTATGTTAGTAAACATTTATTACCCCGTCTCTTTGGGTTGGAATTACTGATGGCTCCCTACACCGTAGCACACATGAAATTAGGTTTACAACTTCAGAAATTAGGCTATGATTTTAGTGCCGATGAACGCTTGGGAATCTATCTCACTAACACCCTACAGGAAGCTTTTCAAATTCCCCCTGCTGATGGTTTTTTAAATCGCATTCGCGATGAAGCAGCCGCGGCAAAAGATGTTAAGCAAGAAATGCCAGTTATGGTTATTTTAGGCAATCCACCCTATTCCTATCAGTCGATGAATACTGACCCTTGGATTGTGAATTTGGTTAAGGATTATTATCAATTAGATGGAAAACCATTGGGAGAGAGAAACCCCAAAGGTTTATTAGATGATTATGTGAAGTTTATTCGCTTTGCTCAGTATCGGGTAGCGGAAACTGGTTATGGAGTTGTGGCGTTAATTACAAATCATGGTTATTTGGATAATCCCACTTTTCGGGGAATGCGTCAAAATTTGATGCAGACTTTTGATGAGATTTATGTTTTAGATTTGCATGGGAATAGCAAGAAAAAAGAAGTTTGTCCCGACGGTTCACCCGATCAAAATGTGTTTGATATTCAGCAAGGAGTAGCGATTGCGTTTTTTATCAAGTATCAAGATAGTCAGCAAGATTTAGCGAAGGTTTATCATGCTGATTTGTGGGGTGTTAGAGAGGTTAAAGAGCATAAGGAGTTAGTTGGGGGTAAGTATTATTGGTTAGATGAAAATGATATTAGTTCAACTGAATGGGAAATTATAAATCCCAAATCAGATTTTTACCTATTTAATCCTCAGAGCAAAGTCTCATCTGATGAATATCAAAAATATTGGGAACTTGATACAATCATGTTGACAAACGGTTCTGGCATCAAAACCCATAGAGATCACTTTGTCTATGATTTTGATAAATCTAAATTAATAGAGCGAATCAATGACTTTAGAAATACACTTATGAATGATTCAGAAATAAAAAATAAATATAAGTTGGAAGACAGTTTAGATTGGAATTTAAATCAAAAGAGAAAATCTTTTACATCTGAATCTAATTGGCAATCTTATTTCACTCAATGTTTATATAGACCTCTTGATATTAGACCTTATTATCATCATGATGCTTTAGTAAATCGGTTGAGGCATGAAATAATTCAGCATACGATGAATAAGAATAACATTGGTATAGGTATAGGTCGCCAAGGAATTGCGGTTAATGATCCTGAATGGGCTTTGATTACTGTTTTTGAGAATGCCATTGATACTAATATTTTTAGAAGAGGTGGAGTTAATATTTTCCCCCTCTATCTTTACCCAACCAATACCCCAACCCTATTTGAAACAGAACCAACCAACTCGCCAAATGGTCGCCGTCCCAATCTAGCGCCAGAATTTATTAAGGAACTTTCGGCAAAACTTGGCTTAGAATTTATCAGTGATGGCAAAGGAGAAGAAAAGAAAACCTTTGGACCAGAAGACATTTTTAACTATATCTATGCCGTCTTTCACTCTCCCCAATATCGCCAACGTTACGCCGAATTTTTTAAAATAGACTTTCCTCGTGTTCCTCTCACCAGTAATCAAGAATTATTCTGGGAATTAGTCAAAAAAGGTGACAGATTAGTACATTTACACCTAATGAAAGCAACGGGAAAAGAAATTAGCAGCTATCCCGTGGCGGGTTCCAATCTAGTCGAACAGGTGAAATATAACGAAAATAAACAACAAATCTGGATTAATTCTGACCAGTATTTTGCGGGGATTCCGCCCCAAATTTGGAACTTTTATATCGGCGGTTATCAAGTGTGTCAGAAGTGGCTAAAAGACCGCAAAGGTCGCCACCTTAGCTACGATGACCTAGAACATTATCAACAAATTATCTCCATTTTGGGCGAATCGATCGCAATTATGGAAACTATAGATATAATTATCAATAAATATGGTGGTTTCCCCTTTAGTTAAGCCACCGGTGAGAGAAGATTAATACTAAATCCGTTGACTATAGGCTACATATCAGGACAGGTAAAAGGGAGAATAAATAATCAGTACAGGTGCAAGATTTTGAGAGAATCGTGCTTCAAAACCTTGGGTTTTCATCGGCCCGCGTCCTGTAGGGGCGAAGCATTCGGGCAATAACCTATCGGTGAAACCGGAGATTTTCTATCCGAATGCTTCGCCCGTACTTTTTGCCGCAAACCCTAGATTGATATTTTATCGCAGGTTTCAACCACAGATAAAGCGTCTTCTAGGTTATATTTATTAGGGTTTCTCTTCCTTTTTTGTTGCGGTTCCCTTTTAAATTTATATTTAAATGTCTCAAGAATTTTAACTTGATTAATTTCAACTCCAAAGGTATTGAGGGTTTTCTCAAATAAGCCATAGGTGGACAATTTTAGGATAATGTCATTATCCAAACAATAAACAGAACCTATCAAGGTTAAACTCCTAACACCTTTTCTAGATACTCGTAGGTTTCGTCATCAAATTTATCCCAGTCTAACTTATTAGCCAAATATTCATTAATAATCTTATTGCCATTTGGGTTGGGTTCTAATACTTTTAAAGTAGCCATGGCTAAAGCAAAGTAGTTGTTATGCCATCCATAGTTCAGAATAATTTCACCTATGTCAATATCCGGATGATGAGAGATAAAATGTTCTTGAACATATTTACTGAATTTTTCAGTATTTGGGAATTTCCCATCCCCAAGGCAGTTATCATAATCACCTAGGAGTAATTCAGTGGCAAATTGATTAGCTTCTTTTTCTTCGCTATCATTATCAAATTTAATCTCTTCATCAACTAATACCCCATCTTTTAGATGTGCTAATGCTAAATGTCCTAACTCGTGCGCTAAGTCAAAAGCGAGTCTTGCCGACTGTTGATATTTTGAACTAAGAATAATTACAGGACAAGTGGAATGCCATTGAATTAATCCAGCAAATTTCTTAGTTTTGTTAGAAAAATGATCAAAGTATCCCACCGCTATTCCCTGGGACCAACAATAGTCTAAAAGAGAGGTAAAGTCAACCTTTGGCCAGTGACTTAAGATGTCTTCTCTGATGGTTTTAGCATCCTTAGGTAAAGGGGTATAATTAACTTCAACCCCCAAGGAAATTAACTCAGCAAAACGACTCGCTAAAGCTTGCGCTAGATAGGGATGTTGGTTATTCTGGCTATTGTGCTGTTTAAATTTAGTATGGGGAGGTCGATTAAATTTGACCTTTTCTTGAGGGGTTAATAAGGATGAGAGGTCAAGATTGAGGTTTTTGGCGATATAACCTGCCCCTTCTAGGACTGCAACGGGTTTATCATTGAGTTCATCATCCCACCAACTGGGCAAGCCATTTTTTCGGACATAATTTTTTTTAAGTCCGATTTTTGAGAGTTTCCCGTAGAGGGCTGCCATGGTAAGGCTTTCTGTCATGGTTTCACCCTCCTTTGTCGGCAATACTAAGTTTTTTAAGGTTTTAGGGAATCAAAGTAGATCAGCATATTCTTATCTCTAAGATACCATCTCTAACTTAATTTTTGCCCACTGGCAAGAGTCCCTTTTCAGGGATAAATGATTCTCCACTCCCAACGAGAGTGATACAATTGTTAACACCACAGATCAAGAGCCAATCGAAGCGAGAGAATAAAAACTGCTATGTTAAAAGCCCTACTCGGAGATCCCAACGCCCGCAAAATTAAAAAATTTCAGCCCCTCGTCACCGAAATCAACCTGCTGGAAGAAGATATTAAAAACCTGTCCGATGAGGAATTAAGGAGCAAAACCAGCGAATTTAAGGAAAGATTGGACAAAGCCAGAAATTATGACGAAAGAGAGGATATTCTCGACGAAATCCTCCCCGAAGCTTTCGCCATTGTCCGGGAAGCGGGAATCCGAGTCTTAGGGATGCGTCACTTTGACGTGCAGTTATTGGGGGGAATGGTACTGCACAAAGGACAAATCGCCGAGATGAAAACTGGGGAAGGAAAAACCCTAGTTGCCACACTCCCCGCTTATTTGAATGGATTGACCGGAAAAGGGGTTCACGTCGTCACCGTCAACGATTATCTCGCCCGTCGTGATGCGGAATGGATGGGGCAGGTACACCGCTTTTTAGGGTTAAGTGTGGGACTAATTCAAGCCGGCATGAGTCCGGAAGAAAGAAAGAAAAATTATGCCTGTGACATCACCTACACCACTAACAGCGAACTCGGCTTTGATTATCTGCGCGATAACATGGCTACAGTGATGGGGGAAGTTGTCCAAAGACCTTTTAACTACTGCGTTATCGACGAAGTGGACTCCATTCTTATCGATGAGGCCAGAACCCCATTAATTATATCAGGAGCGATCGATCGACCCACAGAAAAATATATTCTCGCCGCCGAAATCGCCAAGCAATTAGTGCGCCAAGAAGTAGAAGACGGACCGGGAGACTACGAAGTTAACGAAAAGGACCGTAACGTTTTAATGACCGATGAAGGCTTTAAAAAAGCGGAAGAACTATTAGAAGTTACCGATTTATACGACCAAGAAAATCCCTGGGCGCACTATATTTCTAACGCTATTCGTGCCAAAGAACTCCAGAAAAAAGACGTTAACTATATCGTCCGCAGTGGTGAAATTGTTATTGTTGATGAGTTCACGGGACGGGTATTACCGGGGCGACGTTGGGGCGATGGTTTACATCAGGCAGTGGAAGCTAAGGAAGGGGTAGAAATTCAACAGGAAACCCAAACCTTAGCCACGATTACCTATCAAAACTTTTTCCTACTCTATCCGAAATTATCTGGCATGACCGGGACGGCCAAAACCGAAGAAACGGAACTAGAAAAAGTCTATAACCTGCCAGTAACAATTATTCCCACTAACCGCGTTTCTCGTCGGCAAGATTTAGCCGATGTGGTCTATAAAAATGAACAGGCAAAATGGAACGCCGTCGCCGAAGAATGTCAACAAATGCACGAACAGGGTCGCCCGGTTTTAGTCGGTACTACCAGTGTGGAAAAATCGGAAGTGCTTTCGCTTTTATTACAGGGAAGAAAGATTCCCCATAACTTGCTTAATGCTCGTCCGGAAAACGTGGAAAGGGAATCGGAAATCGTCGCCCAAGCAGGCCGGGCCGGGGCTGTAACCATTGCCACGAACATGGCGGGACGGGGAACCGATATCATCCTCGGTGGTAACTCCGACTATATGGCCCGATTGAAAATTCGCGAGTATTTAATGCCGAAATTAGTTATGCCCGAAGATGACAATTTGGCCTTTAGTTTACCCAGTTTAGGAGAACGCAATCGCCCGCAAGGATTCGCCCCAGGTAAGAAGAAAAAAAACTGGCGCGCCTCGGCGGAAATTTTTCCCACCGAGTTACCGAAAGAGGTAGAAAATGCCCTGAAAGAAGCGGTTAAATTTGCCGTTGATACCCACGGAACTCAAAGTTTACCCGAATTAGAAGTAGAAGAAAAAATCGCCATCGCGGCCGAAAAAGCCCCCACGGATGACCGGGTTATTCAAAAGTTACGGGAAGTCTATAAATTAATTCGCAAAAGTTATGAAGATTACACAGGCAAAGAACACGATGAGGTAGTAGAAAGAGGCGGACTGCACGTTATCGGGACGGAACGCCACGAATCCCGCCGTATTGACAACCAATTGCGAGGCAGGGCGGGCAGACAGGGCGACCCCGGTTCCACACGCTTCTTTTTAAGCCTAGAAGATAATTTATTGCGGATTTTTGGGGGCGACCGCGTGGCGGGTTTAATGGATGCCTTCCGGGTGGAAGAAGATATGCCCATTGAGTCGGGAATGTTAACTCGTTCCCTGGAAGGCGCGCAAAGAAAAGTGGAAACCTTCTATTATGATGCCCGGAAACAGGTGTTTGAATACGACGAGGTGATGAATAATCAACGGCGCGCTATTTATGCCGAACGTCGTCGGGTTTTGGAGGGGATGGACCTAAAAGAACAGGTGCTGCAATACGCCGAAAAAACCATGGATGAAATCGTCATGGCTTATATTAATCCCGAACTGCCGGCGGAAGAATGGGATTTAGAAAAACTGATTAGTAAATCTCAGGAATTCGTCTATCTCTTGGCAGATATTACCGCTAAGGATATCGAGGATATGAGTGTTAATGATATCAAGATGTTCCTACACGAAGAAGTTCGCAAAGCTTACGAAATTAAAGAACGTCAAGTGGATAGTATTCGTCCCGGTTTAATGCGCGATGCCGAACGTTATTTTATCCTGCAACAAATCGATATGTTATGGCGCGAACACCTGCAAGCTATGGAAGCTTTACGCGAGTCGATTGGTTTACGCGGTTACGGTCAAAAAGACCCCCTAATTGAGTATAAACAGGAAGGCTACGAGATGTTTTTAGAAATGATGATTGATATCCGTCGTAACGTGGTTTATTCCCTGTTCCAATTCCAACCGCAAGGACAACCCCAAGCAGTGGCTAGTGAACAGTAAAAACTAAAAGTTGGCTTAAATTGGGGAGAATTGGCTAAGGCTGATTCTCTCATTTTTTTCCCCTGAGAAATCAGTCACCCACAATCCACACTAGGACGAAAATTATCAGTACAATCACTCCATAGGACAGTAACGACCCCAAAAAATTGAGGATTTGTACGGGAAAATGAATCAAAACTTGGTAAGTAAAATCGGCAGCTGCCAGCAAGGCAGCGAAAAACATAATCACAAGTGTTATCATACTTAATATCTTCTCAATCTGATAGAATAAACGGCTATCCTTTGCGGTAATCGGCAGTGGATAGTCAGAATTTAGGAGATTATCCCCAAGAAAAAACTCGGAGTGCGGTAGAATCGGGAGAGCGTTGGGTTTCATGCTTCAACCGTTCGGCAAAAGCTCACGGCCGAAGCCCAACCTACGTTCTTGTTAAATAAGATTTAGTATAACTCGATCGCTGTTAAAATTGCGGTAGAATCAGGAGAGCTAATTTGCTATAACCAGTCCAGAAGAGCCAGATTACTAAAAATTGACCAGTTTTTTGTGGGAACTGGGAAAATTAACAGCTAATCTGGGACAAGACGAGCTAAAAGCTGCAAAGAGCAACAATCAATGTCTAAAAACTCTATACCTCGAATCGAAAATCTGCGCGTGCAAAATTACCGAGCTTTACAGGACTTAGAATTAAAAAGCATTACTCCTTTAACCGTTTTTCTCGGTCCTAATGGGAGCGGAAAATCTACCATATTTGATGTCTTTGCTTTCCTCTCTGAATGTTTTACTGTTGGTTTAAAAAAAGCTTGGGACAGACGGGGAAGATTTAAAGAATTAAGAACCAGAGGACAAGAAGGTTACATCATTATCGAATTAAAATATCGAGAAAAATTGGCATCACCTTTAATTACCTATCATTTGGCTATTAATGAAGCTAACAATCGCCCTTATGTTGCCGAAGAATGGTTACAGTGGAGACAAGGAGCGAAGGGCAAACCTTATCGCTTTTTAGACTTTAAAGAAGGGGGAGGAATAGTGGTTAGTGGAGAAAATCCCAAACCAAAAGATAAACGAATCTCTGAACGATTAGACTCCCCGGAATTTTTAGCTGTTAGTACCCTCGGACAATTGGCCAAACATCCCCGGGTTAGTGCTTTGCGTCGTTTTATCACAAGTTGGTATCTTTCCTACTTAACCGCAGATAATACTCGCACTCAACCAGAAGCAGGAGCGCAAGAAAGATTATCGCCAACTGGTGACAATTTACCTAATGTTATTCAATATTTAAAAGAAGATCATCCTCGACGATTAGAATCTATTTTACAAACCCTTTCTCGTCGAATTCCTAGATTAGAAAAAGTAGAAGCATCTATTATGCCGAATGGACAGCTTTTACTGCAAATTAAAGACGCACCTTTTCAAGAGCCAATTCTTTCCAAATTTGCCTCCGATGGCACTTTAAAAATGTTGGCTTATTTAACTATATTATACGATCCAAGCCCTCCGCAATTACTGGGAATAGAAGAACCAGAAAATCATCTTCATCCCCGTTTATTACCTGAATTAGCAGAAGAATGTCGGGCAGCGACCGCAAGTACACAATTAATGGTAACAACTCATTCTCCCTTTTTTGTAGATGGTTTGAAACCAGAGGAGGTTTGGGTACTTTATCGAGATGAAAATGGTTTTACTCAAGCTAAACGTACTTCAGCAATGCAAGGAGTTAAGGAATTTATTCAAAATGGTGCTTTGTTGGGTCAATTATGGATGGAGGACTATTTTGATGTGGGGAATCCTAGCATTTAAGTTTAATAGCAAAGGAGGGAAAAAGTGCATCTTGAATTTTTAGTTGAAGAATTTTCTACCCAAGAATGTTTAAATCAAATTTTACCTAAAATATTATTTGAGAATGTCACCTATAAAATTCATGCCTTTCGAGGTAAATCCGATTTAATCAAAAAACTACCGGAGCGATTAAAAGGCTATCAATGCTGGATACCCGATGATTATCGAATCATTATTCTTGTAGATAGAGACAATGAAGATTGTCAAATGCTCAAAGAAAAGTTAGAAAATATTGCCCAACAAACAGGACTGATCACCAAAACGATTAGTGAAGATAAAAAAACATTTCAGGTGTTAAATAGAATTGCTATAGAAGAACTAGAAGCTTGGTTTTTTGGTGATATTCAGGCTATAGTCTCAGCCTATCCCAAAGTTTCTACTAATGTGGGACAGCAAGCAAAATACAGAAAACCCGATGAAATTAGGGGCGGAACTTGGGAAAACTTAGAAAAGATACTTCAAAAAGCTGGGTATCATCGAGGAGGTTTAGAAAAAGTGAAAGCAGCCCGAGAAATTTCTCAATTTATGACTCCTGCTCATAATTGTTCTCCTAGTTTTCAGATTTTTTATCAAGGTTTATTGGCGATGATTAGCTAAGGATATTTAGGAAAGTAAATAATGAAACTGCTAGATCACTGTCAAGGATAAATCGATTTTTAACTGTTGAATAAATTTTTGCATAATTGTTCAAAATTCGGTGTTTAACTATAGCGTTTCCTAAGCTAGTAAGGTACACCTATTTTTCTTCCCCTTTGCATGAGTGCCTAAAACCCATAGCTTTTGTACCTCAGCAGACTGAAAAACGCTATAAATCTTATTTAACAAGTATAGAGTGGCAAGTGGGAAGTGGGTTTTTAAAGTTGGATTGGCAGTTAATGATACTATCAAAAATCAATTTAGTATAAGCTTTCATTGTATTGGGAAAAACTTCAGCAGAATAGTTCATCCTTCCTAGCTAATTAACTAATAAGGACAAGTTAGGGAAATCTTTTCCCTAACTTGTTCCCTTTTGCGATAAGATAATTAATATAACTTCAAGGAGACTGCTCTATGAATATTCGTATTGGTAACGGCTACGATATCCACCGATTGGTAACAGGAAGACCTTTAATTTTAGGAGGAGTAGAAATTGCCCATACTGTCGGTTTATTGGGTCACAGTGATGCCGATGTCTTAACCCACGCTATTATGGATGCCATGCTGGGGGCGCTTAGTTTAGGCGATATCGGTCATTATTTTCCCCCCACAGACCCGCAATGGCAAGGGGCGAATAGTTTAAAATTATTAGAGCAAGTTAATCAGTTAATTATCGATAAAGGTTGGCAAATTAATAATATTGATTCGGTAATTGTCGCCGAAAAACCGAAAATGAAACCCCACCTCAGCGCGATGCGAGCTAAGTTAGCAGAAACTCTCAATATTAATCCGGAACAGGTGGGAATTAAAGCCACTACTAACGAACAATTGGGACCGGTAGGACGAGAAGAAGGTATAGCAGTTTATGCCGTGGTTTTATTGGTTAAGGAATAAGTAATTAGTAAGAATTCGCTTAGATTAAGTATCCCAAACCTATGAATATAGACACAAAAATCTTAGAAACTGTCGAAGCAATGCCAGAGTTCTTAAAAATAGAGCTGCTTCACTATGCTGAATATTTGATGGCCAATTATCAATCAGATGTTATTATAGAGAAACCTTCTCTTAGGAAACGTCGTTCAGGAATTTTACAAGGTACATTTAGCTTACCTTTGTCCGATGACTTTGATCAGTCTTTGGAAGATTTTCAGGAATATATGTGATGACATCTTTTCTTCTGGACACTCATACTTTCATCTGGTTAACTGAAAACGATCCTAACTTGCCTAATAATCTTCGGGAGGAAATAGATTTTGCTCCTGAAGTTTATGTCAGTATTGTTAGTCTCTGGGAAATTGCGATTAAGTTAAATTTAGGTAAGTTGGCCCTACAAAAAAGTTATGAAACCATTGAAACTAAACTAGAAGCATCAGATATAACCTTACTATCTATATCATTTTCTGATACTCTAAAAATTTGTACTTTACCCTTGCATCACCGGGATCCATTTGATAGAATGCTAATTGCTCAATCTCTAAACAGATCGCTAATTCTAATTAGTAAAGATACTAAATTTGATGCTTATAATGTACCAAGAAAATGGAGATAATACCCCGTCTGGCTCAATTCTATTCAAGATGAGAGCAAGATAAATTTACTCATGACCCATAGATTTCTAACATTCATTCCTAAATTCTCTCTATGACTGCCATTATCCAACAAATAAAAGAGCGTTTTTCCCAATCCCTAGTTAAATCCTTTGGGGAAAACTTCGCCGCTACCGATCCTCTAATTGTGGCCGCTAGTAACCCCCGTTTTGGCGATTATCAATGTAATATTTCCCTCTCTTTAGCCAAAGAATTAAAACAAAAACCCCGGGAAGTGGCGGCGACTTTACTAAAAAATCTAGAGATAGATGATCTCTGTCAACCCCCCGAAATTGCCGGACCCGGTTTTATTAATCTTACCCTTAAACCCAGTTATCTAGAAACCCAATTAAAAGACCTAATTACTGACAACCGTTTAGGAGTTGCCGCTGCTAACCCCAGTCAAAAAATTATTGTCGATTTTTCCAGTCCCAATATTGCCAAAGAAATGCACGTCGGTCACTTGCGATCGACTATAATCGGTGATTGTATTGCTCGGATTTTGGAATTTCGTCATCATCAAGTAATTCGTCTTAATCACGTCGGGGATTGGGGGACTCAATTCGGGATGTTAATCACCTATCTACAAGAAGCTTATCCTAGTGCTTTAACCCAAGCAGATGCTCTGGATTTAGGGGATTTAGTTAGCTTTTATAAAAAGGCTAAAATTCGTTTTGATGAAGACGAAAACTTTAAAGAAACTGCCCGTCAAGCTGTAGTAAAATTACAGTCGGGTGATCCTCAAAGTCGTCAAGCATGGCAGTTACTTTGTCAACAATCACGACGGGAATTTCAGAAAATCTATGATATTCTCGATATAAAACTAACCGAAAGGGGGGAATCTTTTTATAATCCCTACCTGGAAGCAGTAATCAGAGAATTAGATCAACAGGGATTGCTAACAGAAGACAACGGTGCTTTATGCGTCTTTCTCGATGGTTTTACCAACAAAGAGGGGGAGCCTTTACCCCTAATTGTCAAGAAATCCGACGGCGGTTATAATTACGCCACCACCGATTTAGCGGCAATTTGTTATCGAGTGCGTCAAGATAAAGCCGCAAGAATAATTTATGTCACCGATGCTGGACAAGCTAACCATTTTGCCCAAGTATTTCAGGTGGCTAAAAAAGCGGGATTTTTGCCCGATAATGTGGCAGTGGTTCACGTCGCTTTTGGATTAGTTTTAGGGGAAGATGGTAAAAAATTAAAAACTCGTTCCGGGGAGACGGTAAAATTACAAGAATTACTCGATCAAGCGATCGCCTGTTCCCTGGCTGACTTAGAAAAAAGACTGGCAAGCGAGGAAAGAGAAGAAACCGGCGATTTTATCGCTAAGACTGCCGAAACTGTCGGATTAAGTGCCGTTAAATACGCCGATCTCAGCCAAAATCGCCATAGTAACTACGTTTTCAGTTACGACAAAATGCTCAATCTGCAAGGCAACACCGCCCCCTATATGCTGTACGCTTACGCTAGAGTCCAGAGTATCAGTCGCGAAGGTGGTATTAATTTTCAGGATTTAAGTGCCAATTCATCGCTAATTCTCAAGGATGAAAGCGAATTAATTCTGGCTAAACAATTACTGCAACTTCCGGAAGTAATTAGTGCCGTGGAAGAGGATTTATTACCCAATCGTTTATGTGATTATCTTTACGAACTCAGTAAAAAGTATAATCGTTTCTATGAGAATTGTCCCGTTCTGAAAGCGGCAGAACCGATTAAAACCTCTCGTTTAGTTTTGTGTGATTTGACGGCAAGAACCCTAAAATTAGGCTTATCTCTCCTGGGAATCCCCGTTTTGGAAAGAATGTAAATCAGTTATCAGTTATCAGTTATCAGTTATCAGTTCACTGTTTACTGTTCACTGAAAAATTCATAATTCCCACAACCCGCACCCCACCCCTTGGATTGCGTATCTTTGACAAAAGCGGGTGCTATTTTATACCCAGAAAAAGTGTACTATGCTGACGTGAAAAAACCTGAGTTTTTGCTAACCTAGAAATAGCTCTAATCAGAGCCAATATCTTTGGGTGAAGCTTAGAGATTAATCTAGTTAAACTCACTCGTGACGTTATCTTATTGTCGTCTGTTGCCTATTCGCTTTCAGGTGATAACTCGAAGATGGGAAGTTAGTACAAATGCTCAAACTTCCTCTCCCTGCTCCCTGCTCGCTCATAGACAGTCTTAACGAGTAGTTTAGATAGTTAATAGCTTACTCCCGCATCCGGGCCGCTGACGCGGTAGGCCACACCTATTATCCCAGGGATGTTATCGTTAAAGCGGTCAAATGTCCGAACGTCCCAGAGGATTTTCGGGAAAGATTGTTCGCCCTGTCGTAATCTCAGATAGAACCTTATGAGTCAATCAATAGAAGGTAAGGCTATGACCGATGCTGATGTATCAGATTATACCACAAATAAAATAATTTTGTCTAATTGGATTGCCCCTTGGTCGAAAGGCAATCGGAAAAACCCGTCACCGCAACCAAAATGGGATTTATGGCAACCCCTGCGGCAACGAATTGATCGCCTTGAGATTAATACACCTGCACTAGCTCATCGGATTTGTCGTCTAATTCCGGCTCAATGTCCCTTTGCGCGGAAAATTACCCTATTTAGCCGGACAATTCTAGAGATTCCGCCCCTTTGCAAGCTAAATCCTCTCTACGAAAACCTAATGATGTTAAGATTTCGCGCTCTTTCTTACCTAGCCGATGAATGTGGAGAGGATATCGGTGCTTACTGCTAGAATGGGTGAGTGTCTTTAATCGCCACACCTATGGCCATCATTGCCCTGAAAGCTTGGTATCTGGACAAATACGAACCTATCCGCGAGGTTGTCAAACGTCCCCACGACTTGCGCTTAAGTCGCAATAGTCTCTTAAAATCGGGTTTAAGAGCCGATTTTCTCGATGATAGTCTGACGATACAGGGTTCTGTCTGGTTCCAACGCTATCTAGAAGGGGAAAGGGTGGAATTTTACCTCGAAGGTAGTGGCGGTTACGTCATCTCGAATATTGACCTGATTTCCCAAGAAATTTACTTTACTAAACAGGACCTCAGCGCTTGGTTGGATCCAGTCATTTATTTTAGCTCCCAAAGCCAATTTAAGGACTCTAGCACCGCTTTAAGAACAATTTTGACCGAAACCGTCGAAAATCTCAATAAACGCTCCCGTTTGCCCTTAACCATCGAAGAAACGCCCCGAACTGAGGGCAATGTCACCAGATTGAGTGATAGTCAATTACGCCAAATTCGCAAAAGTTTATTATTTATTGCCGATGCTACGGCGATTAGCCAAAAGGAAACGGAATTACTGCCCAGTCCCCTAGTGGGTGTAGAATTAGGTTATGCGATCGCTTGTAAACAGGGCGGACAAATTCTGCTGACCTATCAAAATCGAGCGGAATTAAAGGGTAAACTAGCTTTTGACCTGCCAAGCTACCAAAAATTAATTTTCTCGGACCTTAGCGAATTGCGTCTCACTTTTCCGCCTTTAATGGCAACTTTATTACAAAAATTCAATCTGATTAGTTAAAAAAATGACTAGAAAAGCTGACGAGTACGCCGTACATTTGTTCTTAAGCAGTGGACATCGCGAGGAAGTCCGTTTTTTGACTATCCAAGAATTTCAAAAGTGGTACAGTAGCGAATTAGTTCCGAAAGCCGATTCCCAGGATTTTATCAATGTTCCGATCAGAAATATCCAAGGGGAATATATGGTTTTACGTCCGGCTAGTGTCATTGCTATTCGCGTGGAACCCGTCTTTTTTGGCAGTGTGGAAAGAATATAATTTGCCGTTATCGCTAAAAAAGATAGTTAGATAGGGAGAATTTTAGAGATTATTGATAATCCTCTCAATATCAGCTTGAATTTGATGGCTGACTTTGCCTTGCCAGCGTTCTTTTAATTCCCTTAATCCCACTTCTGCGTATTGACAGATCTTATCTAAAACTTCTTTGCCATCGCTGGGTTGAGGATAGGAATTCTTTTTACAGATCATATAAATTCCTGCGGTTAAAGCTAAAATAACTTCTGGATCGATTTGGCTAATAGTAATTAAATCTTGTCGATTGCTCAGAGTGGTTCCGTAGATACTGAAGTCTTGTTTAATGGCAAAAGCAGCGGCGAATAAATAGGCATCTACCATGCGCTCAAAGGTTTTATTATCTTTTAGTACCTGTAGATAATTTCTGGAAGTTTCCGAGGCATAAATCTTCAAACTGGGATCGATTCTCTGCATTAGTAACTCTCCATCACTTCAATCACGGAAGCATCTTCATCGGCAGCCAAACGGTGTATTTTTAAAATATCGGTACTGTGGGGAAGCAAGAGATTTAAAAGTGGATCGGGAAGATCGCGATCCGTGGCTAAAATAATTACTTGGGAGTTTAAATTAGGGAGAGAGTTAATAATATTTTTTTGATGTTCTTCGTCTAAATGTCCAAAAGGTGTATCCATAATTAGGGGAACACAAGTATCGGTTATTTGATTTAAACCGGTGATAAAAGCAAAAGCTAAAGCTTCCTTTTCTCCCGCACTTAAAACATCGGGATTTAATAATTTTCCTGTGATGGTACGGATTCCTAAAGTGTATTCGGGAGTGATTTCTACTCCTCTATATTCCTCCGGTTTGTTGGTTACTTGTAAATAGCGATCGCTGGTTACTTGATTAATCATTTTTTGGGAATTATCGATATGCCATTCGATTAATTCGTTAGTGGCATTTTTTAAACCTCTGGCCATTTTAACCTGATTAGATAACATCAACGTGGTTTGATTTTCACTAGCTAAAATTTCCACTTCTTTGCGTAAATTTTCTAATTGCTTTTCTTTGATTTCGATTTCCTTTTGCAAGCGTTCGATCCTTTCTTGGATCATCTCAACATTTTTACCAGATTCGCCAACTTTTCGCCAAATCTCCCTCACCGAGTCTTGATCTATTCCCGTGGTTTCCTGTTTTAGCTGTCTAATATGTTGATTAATTTCTTCGATTTCTTCTTCTAAACGATCTCTTTGCAAAAGTAATTGACTATAATTGCTAGATTTAGCATTATCTCGCATAATTCCCTGTAAATCAATTCTAATTTGGTCTTTTTCTATTCTGGTGGCGTTATCCACTTCTAAGGACTCTAGTTCGGCAATTTGTTGAAGGATAAAGTCCCGAGAATTTTTATCTAAACAACGACCACATAGACAGCTTTCATCGTCAAGTATTGCTTTTAAAATTGCTGTAGAATTAGTTTTATAAGTGCTTTTTAAGCTAGTAACTTGCAAATCATCAACCATTTCCTGTACAAAGTTAATCAGCAAAGGTATCGAAGCTTTTTTTAACCAAGAATCGATAGACTTTTGCAGGTTATCTAACTGAGTTTGTAAACCGATACGCTTTTTCTCTAAGTTATGAATTTCCTCTAATTTTTCTCGTAAACTTTCAATCTGAGCGGCTTTTTCTTGAGCGTCTTGGTAGATAATTATAGCATCTTTTTCGCTATCTTTGGCATTTTTAAGCTGCCCTTTTTTAAGATCAATGTGTTCTTCTAATTCTCGTAATTCTTGCAGCTTATCTCTAAAGGTTTGACTGGTTCCCTTGGCTTTATTTAAACGGTTTTCTAATTCTTGCAAGGCTTTTTCTGTATCATCGCGCAGATTTCTTAATTCCGGGATACCCAAAACTTTTTCAATTGCTTCTTTTGCTTCTTTAGTTTGAGTTATCTGGGTATATTGTTCGATTTTTAAGCCATCAAAACAGAAAAAATCTCGAATAGATTTAGGAAGCAATGCTTCGATATATTCCCTAGAGTTACTTCTTATGGTTCCATCTTCATAAAATAATGCTTCCCCTGCGCTGAGAGAAGAAGTGCTACCATTAACGTTTAATTTCGCTGTGCGACTGATAAAGTAATTTTTCTCGTTTTTAATAAAATTTAATTCTACCCGCATTTCTATTGTCGGTGAAGAATCCCCCTCACCTCGATAAAAATAGGTTTTCAGGGTCTCCTTAGATACAATATCTACCCCATAGAGACACCATAAAATCGCCGTCATCAGAGAAGTTTTACCGTGACCATTATTACCGAAGATAATCTGAATTTTTCTGTCGGGATGCAGATTAAAAGTAATATTTTGACTAGGGTAACATTTCCAATTAGTTAAGCGAATTTGTTTCAGTCTCAAAGTCATAGAGTTTATTTATTGTGAGGAGTCGGTATATTTTTCGATAAGTTTGACAATTTTAGGTGATAGCTGCCGATTTTTTAGAGTAATTTTTTCTACTTCTAAAGCCATGGCTTCCTTTAGCAGTTGGGGAGGTATCTCATATTTTTGTGCCAGTTCTTCAATTTTAGCAGTTATGTCCATGAATTTTTTGTGGGTTGGGGAGTGGGTATTGTCAAGTCTTAATTCCTATTGGCCAATAGATACCTTGATGAGGAGAAATTTTATAACAGATCTGAGTAGGTAAGGCCATAGTAAGTTAATTCTTGGACTAATCTGTTAATAACTGTAGCTTGATTGCTGGCTGCCCGGGCAAAATCAATAACTCTTTTGATCTCCGATGCAATTAATTTTACCTCACTATCGCTCCAAGGGTTAAGACATCGATTCAAGTTGCTTTTTTCTTGGCCACCAGCTGCCGGGATAATTTTGCTGCGACGTTGAATAAATTGACGAGGAGAAGCATCAGCATCGAGGATAATTCCTGGACTGACTTGTGTTATATCAACTCTCTCATCAAGACATTTTACTGTCACTAATGCGTCAGTATTTCCCGAAGACAACTGTGATAATAACACAACTCGATCGCTGTCTAAGGAACTAGAGCGAGCGATTCTTTTTCCCTGACGCACCAATCGGGTACCAATCTAAACAAGGTAGATAAATTTTTTTCAATGAGATTATGGTGATCCCTGTGATATTATTCTAATAGGTCTAACTGTTGTAGTGGCAATTTAAATTCCTCCTCGATCTCGTTTTAAGTCATAAATCACTTTTTCATAACACCAGCTTTTACTACGTTGGGGATTTCTCAATCTAATACTTAAAAGTAATCGAGTCGCTAAAGCTTTATCTCCATTCACGAGGGTTAAAAGTTCTCTTTCTAAGTAGAAAAGTTGCTGCTGATTGATTGGCAAATTTTGACGATTATTTTTAGAAGTAGCTCTTTTCGGTTTAGTGGGGGATAAAGATAGGGTATCGACCAACCACCAGATAGCTACAGCTAACCCCAACAAAAGCACCCCAGTAAAAGAGTATAAAACGATGCCTAGTAAATTCATTAATCAATTCCCGTGTTTGTTAATGATCAAGGTTTTGGCTCTTCTCGACTTTGTGTGATAATTTTTGCTTATGAAATCCTGAAGTTCTTATTGGGCAAGACTTTTAGGACTATTTTGCGGAAGAAACTATCAGTATAGACCTCGTTTCCACACAGAAACCAGAAGAGCCAGTTTTAGGCTAATCTACCCTATACAAAAACACCATAAAAGCTAAAATAGATAGCTGACAGTGATTCTGAACACAATAGTAATATAGACTAAACCGCCTTGTATTATCGTCTTCTTCTTGATTTTAATACCCTAGAAAACGGGTTAATTGTCTTAACACCCGAACAAAGTCATTATCTTAAAAAAGTTGTTCGTTTAAAATCCCATGACCATTTTATTGCCCTAAATGGACAAGGACAAGCTTGGTTAGCGGAAATAATTGATAATTCGGCCCATCTTTTAGAAGCGATAAACGAAACTAGCGAACTACCAGTACAAGTGAATTTAATGGTAGCAATTCCCAAAAATGGCTTTGATGATATCGTTCGCGCTGCCACCGAATTAGGAGTTTATCGAATTATCCCGCTGCTGACAGAACGGGGTTTAGTTAATCCTAGTCCTCAAAAAATTGACCGTTGGCGAAAAATTGCCCGGGAAGCTGTAGAACAATCAGAAAGACAGATTATTCCCATAATCGAAGAACCACAACCATTTTTAGCCATCCTTAAGCGGGGAGCTAACCCAGGGACAACTTGTTATATTGGTGTTACCCGTAGAACAGTGGACCGGCTACTTTCTCAATTGCAAACATCAACCGAGATAACCATTGCCATCGGACCGGAAGGGGGATGGACGGAGACAGAAATAGAACAAGCGATCGCCGCTGATTTTCTACCTGTATCACTGGGAAAACGGATTTTGAGAACAATTACCGCTCCCTTAGTGGCTCTCGCTATTATTAACGCCTATTTAGACAGCTAATCGACCGGAGTTTCTATGTTCAAAGAAATTGCTGAAGCGATCGATCGTCAAGACTATCAAACTGCCACCCGTCTTGTCAACGACTTCCAGACCCGAGAAAACGATAACCCTTGGCTGAAATTCTACCAAGCGCGTTTAAACGAAATCACGGGAGAAATCGCCCTAGCAGGGCAAGAATACCGAAAAATGTTGCTATTAACCGCTAATCCTCAACTTATCGCCCAAATTCGTCAAGGAATCGCCCGCTTAGAAGCGATTGAACAGGTGGAAGTTGAACAGCAACAACAACAGCGACAGGCTGCCCTCGAAAAAGCCAAAACCAACCCTAGTAATCGAGAAATGGGGCTTTTAATTCTTGAACCGGTGGCTAACGCAGAAAAACAGACCTTAGCTCTAAAATTTGCCCAAATATTTAAAATAGATGCCTATAGCGCCCGCTTACACATCCCTAGTCGTTCGTGGCGCTTGTATCGAGTCGGGGCGATGGCCGAATTAGCAGTATATGTTCACGACTTGCGAAAAGAAGGAATTCCCTGTTTTTGCCAGCCAATTAAAGGGATTAACCAGCCTAGGGTCTATTTAGCTCGATATTTCCGGGCTATCCAACCAGAAGCCACCCTAGTCTATCAATCTTCCCACGGCCTAACCGCAAGTATAACTTTTGATTGGTCAGAAGTTACCGCCGTGGTAGAGGGAATCTTGCCGATTTTTGGGGAATGTGTCGATAGGGATGCGCGCCGCCATCAAGTGAGAAAAATTAGTATTCTTGATTATGCCCAGATTATTGATCTACATTTGAAAAAACAGGATTTAATTATCCGTATTTGCGATCGCCATTACCACTTTCAAGCGGGGATTACTTTTTCCGACCACCAACAAAGTCGGGAAAGACAGACCAGCAATCGAGATAACTGGAATCATTTCGCTTCTTACCTAAAACAACAACTAGCAGCAGTTCCCCTGTGGTCAGATTTTCCAGCTTTTGCCGAAACCACCGCCGATTTTTACGAATTACTGCCTATGGTCAATCCCCATTTGGACTTATTACGCATTGAAGACACCTACTGGGACACCGCCTTTCAACTCTATAGCGCCCTTATCTTCCTCGAAAAAACTCCCCCTACCGCAACTTTATGACCCCTAGTAGCCCTTCTAACCCCTCTTTCGACTGGTTTAACCCCTCGCCCCAGCAAGACAGCGATTTACTGGCACAAATCGGCTTTATCCCCGGTTTCAAAGAATTTCTGACCCTGCGACAGGTTCACGCCTTGGAACACGCCACCGTCTGGGTATTAAGCGAAATGGCTGCCCGTCGTCAATCGCCTTTTGACCATTCCCCCGCAGATAACGAGGCCCTGGGGGGACTGTCCACCGATAGGGGTTTTTATCTCTACGGACAGATTAATACTAATGAACTGCGAATCGCCGCCAAACAAGCACTCCATCGTCTCAAAAATGGCGAGGGGCAATTGGCATTACATCCGCGTTGTGGCACCAATTTATCGGTAACTTTAGCCTTAACCGCTGGCTTAGTCTTAGGAACTCATCTTCTCTTACCCAGAGGTCCGATTTCTCAGTTATTAGGCTTAGGTTTAGCCACCGCCGCCGCTTTTCAAATCGGGCCAGATGTGGGAATGTCGGCCCAAAAATACCTGACCACGGCTATTCCCTTTAACTTAACAATCGTTAACATTGCACCAAAGGCAGACCTATGGGGACGTTCGGGGCATTTCGTCCAAACAGAGTGGCAAGATTTGCAATAAAACTTAAAGTAAAAACCCTTTCGGCAAACTCGCTCTGATTGTAACCTGTTAACTAAACCCTAAAAAAAAACAACAGCTATGCCTGGAATCGAACGCGGAGCCAAAGTTAGAATCAAACGTAAAGAGTCTTACTGGTACAACGATGTAGGAACCGTAGCCAGTGTTGATAAAAGTGGTATCCACTATCCCGTTATCGTCCGTTTTGATACTGTTAACTACCACGGTTTTAGTGGTAGCGCCAGTGGACTGAATACCAATAACTTCGCTGAAAGTGAATTGGAACTCGTTAAGGCTGCCCCCGCTAAGAAATAAAGCTGACTAAAATTCGGCCTATCATCACCGACTGACTGACAGGAATTCTCTCTTGTTGGTCGGTTTTTTTATAGCTATCAGTTATCAGTTATCAGTTATCAGTTATCAGTTATCAGTTATCAGTTATCAGTTATCAGTTATCAGTTCACTGTTTACTGATATTACATTTTGGGCGCACGCGATGCGCCTCTACCATATAAAAACTGACTAATAAATTATCTAAAAGTCGCTTTAACCTTTAGCCCACAAGAGCTAATTAGTTTATAGCAATTACCATAGTTGTGAGGTACAGAGTCTTAGGTTTTGAGGAGTCAGGATTCGGGATTCAGGATTCGGGATTCAGGAGTTAAGATTTTGGTGTACCTCATGAGATTGGGAAACGCTATAATTATCCTAGATAAGTTCTTAAATACTTGACAAAATATATTGAATAATTTATAATATTAAATAACCAAAAAAATAATGATAATGTGCTATGGACATAATCGGTTTTGAGGTGTTTGAAAAATAGTTTTTCAGTAATCAAATCTGGAATTTATGAGCATTTTAGAACTGATAGAAAAAAGACTAGAAGAAAACTTTGCCCTCCACGAACAATACCTAAACCCCCAGATGGTCAGGGTACTAAAAACGATCGGCTACGATCGCCACTACGTTAAAGCCCAAGGTGCATACCTATTCGACAATCACGGGGAAAAGTATCTGGACTTACTGAGTGGTTTTGGTGTTTTTGCCCTCGGACGCAATCACCCCAAGATCGTGCAAGCTTTACAAGAGGTATTGACGGCAGCATTGCCCAATTTAGTCCAATTGGATGCTTCCATCCTAGCGGGATTGCTGGCGGAACGGTTAGCAGCGATCGCACCAACTGGATTAGAACGAGTTTTCTTTGCTAATTCCGGCACAGAAACCGTCGAGGCCGCCATTAAATTCAGCCGCTACGCCACCGGACGCAGCCAAATTGTTTACTGTCAGGGAGGCTACCACGGGTTAACCATGGGTTCCCTTTCCGCCACCGGCGATCCCCATTATCGCCAGGGATTTGGGCCGTTTGTGGCCGATTTTAAGGAAATACCCTTCGGCGATCTGGCTGCACTCGAAAAAGCTCTAATTAACCAAGAAGTAGCGGCTTTTATTACCGAACCGATCCAAGGTCACGGGGTGAGAATTCCCGAACCGAACTATCTCCCCGCGGCGGCTGCCCTTTGTCGTCGTTACGGCACTCTTTTTGTGGCCGATGAAGTGCAGACCGGTTTGGGCCGGACTGGCAAAATTTGGGCAGTGGAACATTGGGGGGTAGAACCGGACATTTTATGTGTTGCCAAAGCTCTTTCGGGCGGTTTTGTGCCAGTGGGAGCGGTTCTCTGTCGTCGCTGGATCTTCGATCGAGTATTCGATCGCATGGATCGTTCTGTGGTACACGGTAGCACTTTTGGTAAAAATAATCTGGCCATGGCCGCTGGTATTGCCACTTTACAGGTGATTGAGGAGGAAAAATTAGTCGAGCGATCGGCTGTAATCGGTCAACAAATTATCGCAGAACTACAGCCGCTCGTAGATCAGTACGAATGTTTGCAGGAAGTGCGGGGATTGGGTATGATGATGGCCTTGGAATTTGCCGAGCCGAGCAGTTGGTCACTAAAAGCCGCCTGGAAAATGCTAGAAACCGCCAATAAAGGGCTATTTTCCCAGTTAATCGTCGTTCCCCTCTTTACCCGCCATCAAATTCTCTCGCAGGTTTCCGGCCACGGCATGAATATCATCAAGTTTATCTCAAATGTCGGGGTGAAGACCCTCGCTTTTAGCGACGGGATGACACCCCAGCCAATATAAAACAGCGAAGCACGACTAAAATCTTGACAATCTATGCTGTATAGGTTAAGATAAAATAATTTGTTTGAGGTCGATAAACAATGATTGTCTTAGAAATGAAAGCAGTGGTCAAACCAAGTCAGTGTTCTGCCATCGATGAGGCTATTCGTACAGTACAATTCATCAGAAACAAAGCATTAAGGCTTTGGATGGATGCCAAGAGGGAAGACAAAATCGATAAATATTCTCTCAATAAATATTGTGCAGTTCGCAGCCATTCAGTTCAAGTTTGTCGATACTCTAAATTCTATGGCTAGACAAGCATCGGCCGAACGGGACTGGTCAGATATTTCCCGTTTCTATGACAATTGTAAGAAAAAGGTTAAAGGTAAAAAGGGTTATCCCAAGTTTCAGAAAAATAATCGTTCTGTGGAATATAAAAACTGTGGTGGTCAACTATCGGAGGATAGAAAGAAAATAACTTTCACAGATAAGAAAAACATTGGCACAGTTAAACTGAAAGGAACTAGAAACCTAAACTTTTATCCTCTAGACCAAATTAAACGAGTTAGGATTGTTAAACGAGCGGATGGTTATTATGTCCAATTCTGTATAAGCGTTGATATTCGGGAATATGCTAAACCCCTAGAACCAACAAAGAAATGTGTAGGATTGGACGTAGGTTTAAAAGTTTTCTACGCTAATAGTGATGGGGAAACGGTAGAAATACCGCAATACTATCGCAAGGCAGAAAAAAGATTAAACCGTCTGAATCGGAAGAAATCCAAAAAGTTTAGAAAAGGTCAACCCCAATCAAACAACTACCAAAGGGCCAGAAAGAGATATGCTAGAAAACATTTAAGAGTAAGTAGGCAACGTAGAGGCTTTGTCGAAAAAGAGGCATTGCGCGTCATTAAATCTAACGATTTCATAGCTCAGGTCAACTTAAATATTCAAGGCATGGTAAAAAGCTCTAAACTAGCTAAATCTATCAATGATGTGGCTTGGTCAACTTTTCGGCAATGGTTAGAATATTTTGGCTTTAAATATGGTAAGGCTACGGTAGCAGTAGCCCCCCATAACACGAGTCAAAACTGTTCTAATTGTGGTCAAAAAGTAGCTAAATCTCTATCTACAAGAACTCATATTTGTCCTCACTGTGGCTATGTAGAAGATAGAGATATTAACGCCGCTATCAATATTCTGAAAAGAGGACTAAGTACGGTGGGACACACCGAAACTCATACGCTTGGGGAGAGATTCCCTCTGGCGAATGTTGGATACGTCCTGCCAGATTAAGGAAACTCGATGAACCAAGAATCCCTCGCATGAGCGCGACGGGAGTGTCAACCCCCCCCCTCACCCTCTCCGATGAGGATTGCCATTGGCTTGTCACCGCCGTTAAAGATGTGGTGGCCGACGCTCACCGCCTCCCCGGGGCCGCTTGGGAATTCGGCAAAACCTTGGACAGCCAAGCTATCCGCCAAAAAACCGCCCAAAAATAGTTAATATGTCCAGTTTGTTTCATCCCCTCTGCGGTAGCAACCTTAGCACTCTCCTTCGCTTGTTTTTGACCAATGGCGGCATCGATCGCCCCAATTTGGCCCCGGCAACCCTGGCGCTGGCAGTTACCCTGGCGCGACTGCCTTTTTCTACCCTAGAACGGATTTTAATGACAGGGTTTTATGAGCGCCGCGTGCAGGTAAAAGCACCCATTTTTATTGTCGGCTATTGGCGCAGCGGCACGACCCATCTGCACAATTTACTCAGTCAATCGGAGCATTTTGGCTATATTTCGCCCCTAGCGGTGGGATTACCCTGGGATATCCTCGGTATCGTCCGCTTATTACAACCGCTGCTAGAATTGGCCCTACCGAGCGATCGCCATGTGGATAACGTCGCCGTTACTCCCGATTCACCCCAGGAAGATTCGATCGCCCTGGCCAGCATGATCCCCCTTTCCTACTACCATGGTTTATACTTTCCCCAACGTTTTCAGTATCATTTCCAGCGAGGGGTTTTTTTTCAGGGATGCAGCGAGAAAGAAATCGCCACTTGGCAGCGTTGGCACGTTCATCTATTAAAAAAAGTTTCCATCCATCAAAGAGGCAAACAATTACTAATCAAAAACCACGTTTATACGGCACAAATTGCCAAATTGCGAGCTATCTGGCCCGATGCTAAATTTATTCATATCTACCGCAATCCCTATCTAGTTTTTCCCTCAACCCGTCACTTTTTTACCCGCATCCTACCGGAACTAGCACTGCAATCCTACGATAATTTATCCACGGATGAAATCGAGCAGGTAATTCTGAAAAGTTATCCCCCAATGCTCAATTCTCTCCTGCGAGATAGTGCCGATTTACCCGCCGATAGTTTTGTAGAAATTCGTTTTGAAGATTTAGAAAAAGACCCCCTAGCACAAATCGAGAAAATTTACGGTCAACTGCAACTTCCCGACTTAAAAATAGCTAGGCCTCGCTTTGAGAAATATATCAGTAGTCTGCAAGGATATAAAAAAAATAATTATCCCCCAGACCCAAAAGCGATCGAGTTAGTCGAATCCCATTGGCTACCATTTATTCAACGTTGGAACTATTTTTAGTTATCAGTTATCAGTTATCAGTCATCAGTTATCAGTTATCAGTTATCAGTTATCAGTCATAATTCATAATTCATAATTCCCCATCTCCCCACTTCCCCACTACCCCACTACCCCACTTCCCCCCGCAACGCGCACGAAGTGGTCTCCCCACTTCCCCACTTCCCGCTCTCCTAGACCTTTTAAACAGGATTTAGTAAGTACCTAAGCAAAATTAATTACACCTATCTAACTACTTCTTGCCTATTGCCTATTGCATGAGTGCCTATCCTAACCAAGAAGTTAATTTTGCACGACTACTTATGAAATATCTTAAATTTATCTTTCTGGGTTTAGGTTTTGTTTTACTAGGGATAATTTTACGTCAAACAAATCTGCAAGAAGTGTGGCAACAAATCACCCTAGTCGGTTGGTGGGGAATGACATTAGTAATTATTTTTTATTTCCTAGAATTTCTCACCGATGTTTTTACTTGGCAACTAACTTTTAAAAGCATTCCTATCCAACCTCGATGGACAATTCGCCTATTATTAATTTACATGGTAGGGGCAGCCTTTAATCGCGTGACTCCCTTCGCTTCTTTGGGAGGAGAAGGTTTTAAAGCAGTGATGTTGAAAACTCACTATCAGATTAGCTATAAAGAAACCAGTGCCTCGATTATTCTGACCAAGACATTAAATACTGCTTCCCTTGTCTTCTTTGCAATTATCGGTTTTTTTCTGCTCCTAGCTTCCCCAAAATTTTCTAATTCTTTTAAAACTTTTACCGGATTAAGTCTTGCTATATTCTCCAGTTGTATCCTGATATTTTTCTTGATTCAGCGATTCCGTTTATCCTCCCGAATAGTTAATCGATTAGGTCATTCTTTTTTAGGCGATCGCCTAGCTAAACCTTTAGAAAATCTTCGCAGTGTCGATGATCATTTAGGGGAATTTTACCGGAATCTGCCACTATTTAGAAATGGCTTGATCGTCGGGTTTCTCAATTGGCCCCTCGGAGTTTTAGAAATCTATGTTTTAATGCAATTTCTCCAACATCCGATCACTTTTGCCGATGCTTGGTTATTCGATTCTGTTGCCCAATTAGTGCGCGCTGGAACCTTTTTTATTCCCGCTAATATCGGTACTTTAGAAGGTTCTTTAGTGCTGCTGGGTGCTTCCTTAACTGGTAGTCTAGAATTAGGTTTAGCGATTTCTGTAATTCGCCGGGTTAAAGATATTCTCTGGATTATATTAGGTTTATTGATTTGGTGGTTATTTTCCTTAAGACCGACTTTACCCGATCGCCCTTCAAAATAATCTCAATCAGTCAACTCCCGATTATTCATCCTGTAATTTTTCGCGCACATTGCGAACAATCCGCGATAATTCAGTCTTTTCATCGACGCTAATTTTAGTCGGGGAACCACTAATAATCCGCTCGTAATTGCGGAAAGAATCCTTGATATCGGCCCCGTCCTGACTGATAGTATATTCACGAATCCCTTTATCGTGCCAAGAACCGCGCATCTTAAAGACGTTAATCGCTCGCGACATTTCGCCGCGAATTTCCACATACTGCAACATTAGAATCGTGTCGGTAATCGTAGAAATATGGGATTCGGTGATCGAGTGCGCTCCCATAAATTGGTCGGTAGTATTGGTGAAAAATCCCGTAATTTCCTCCTGTTTGGCGTATCCTGTCACCCCGATCACAAATTGCCGAAAAGCATTATTTGTCACCCCCCGCGCGAGCGCCGATAGAGAATCGATGGCAATACGAGAGGGTTTAAATTCCGAGATTTCCGACTTAATCATCTGTAAATGGTCTTCTAATCCCGCCGATTCGGGGTAAGAACACAATAATTTTAATAATCCCTTGCGTTCCATCTCCTCAAAATCGATCCCCCAAGAAGAAGCATTTCGGGACAATTGGGCGCGAGATTCTTCATAAGCGAACAAAATCGCCCGCTCACCGCGCCGACAGCCTTCTTCCAGAAATTTACTGACTAAGAGAGTTTTACCCGTACCTGTTGCTCCTGTAGCCAAAATAATCGAATCCTTGAAAAAACCGCCCCCACACATATCATCGAGGGTTTTTACTCCCGAAGAAATGCGGACATTAGAGGAGCGCTGAGTTAAACGCATGGCACCGAGGGGGAAGATATTAATGCCATCATTGGTGATAGTAAAGGGATATTCCCCCTTCATGTGGGTTGTTCCCCGTAATTTGAGGATTTCTGCGGTTCTGCGTCGTCTTTCTCCCTCTAGCACGTTCCGCATAATTACCACATTATCAGAGACAAATTCCTCTACACCAAAACGCGCCACCGCTCCGTATTCTTCGATACGTTCCGTGGTCATAATTGAAGTCACTTCTAATAATTTTAACCTGGCGACGAGCCGAAAAATTTCCCGCCGCACCACTGACACCGCTTCGTACTGCTGAAAAACAGCAGTTACAGAGTCAATTGATACCAGTTTTGCTTTATATTTGGTAATTGCGTATTGAATGCGCTCGATCAGGGCCGAAAGATCAAAACTACCCACCACCTCTTGACCTTCCGGATCCGGAGAAGCATCGAGAATAAATAACTTACCCTGGTCAATTAATTCTTCTAAATCCCAACCAAAACTATAGGCATTTTGGATAATATCGGTGGGAGATTCTTCAAAAGTAACAAACAGGCCCGGATAGTCAAAATACTTGATCCCGTGGTAGAGAAATTGAACGGCAAGCAGGGTTTTTCCCGTGCCAGAAGTGCCACTCACTAAGGTGGTTCGCCCCATGGGTAAACCACCGTGAGTGATCTCATCAAAACCTTCAATTAGGGTTCTAATTTTGCGAACACCTTTCGGTTTAATCGGTGGATTCAATTGGCTATTAGAGTTAGATTGAGTCATTATTTATCCAGCGAATATTTAAAGAGTAGGATTTTTATCTAATTTTTCCACAGAAACATATCAGGCCTGACTAGATACTTTATACCATCTTGATGTCCCTTGACTCTTGACTTTCCCAGAGACGTACTAGATTACGCCCCGATCATTTCTCCTTCAATAAATATAACCCGTCTAATCACCTATTGCCGAAGGCCTAGCTATCATTTTCTCGTTCACGAATTTCCTCGTACAGTAAGTCTAAACCGATCAGAACCTTCTCTCGATCGGACAAATCACCGATAATTTTCCGCACCGGGGGAGGGAGGACTTTCGCGAGGGTAGGAGTAGCGAGAATCTTGTCTTCCTCCGCTAGTTGCGGGTTTTTCAGCACGTCAATCACCTTGAGCGCATACACTCCCTGAAATTCCTCTTCTAGGATATTTTTCAGGGTTTTCAAGGCGCGCACGGAGTTGGGGGTATTCCCGGCGACGTACAGTTTTAAAACATAGGTTTTTTTAAAGACGCTCATAGGTTAGGATTACAGGGGCTGGGGATATGAGTTCATTGCTATTTATTGGGGATATTTTAGTCTATTCCCAATATTGACACTCCCATCGCACTCAAGCGAGGGATTCTTAGTTCAACGAGTCCACTTAAATTAGATGCCTTGCGTTATCCAACCCAGAGGTGGTTCTCTCCCTAAGCGTTACTTTTCGTATGCCCTACGATAGTTGTATTTCTACAAAGTTTGCTTGAATTGAAACGTTAGCTTCAAATACTGCTTTGTCTAGTTCCTGCAAAGATTTTACCTACTCACAGGTGAGAAACTAGAACTATTGAGTAGAACCCTATATCTTTGATTGTCAAGGTGCAGATAGCGTAGTGGTTAGACTACAGGGGTTTTTAGAGCGGTTGATTACCCTATCCGCTATACTCATATAGTAGCTATTTGGCCTGAGTAGGTCAAGACCCTTAAAAGAAGAAGTTATTCGAGATTTTTTCAGGATACTGGACACTTATTTTTAATCGTGCTTCGTGTCACTGAGCCTGTGGAAGTGCTGTTTTATATTGGCTGGGGTTTCATCCCGTCGCACTAAGTGCTTCGGGTCTTCACCCCGACATTTGAGATAAATCATCAGGGATATCCTCGCGAGGTATGGAACGACGGTACATTTCCCCCAAGTGAGCAAGGATATCAATGAGAGCGAGACGATAATCTAGGAGAATTTCCTCACTTCTGCCTTCTAATTTTAACTGTTGGGAAAATTCGTCCATTAACTCTATATGAATTTCCAGAATTTGCGACACTGAGAGATCGGTAAAAAAGACATTATTAACCAACTCATCGATCGCTTGATTAATCGGATAATCCTGTTGGAAGTAATTTAAAATAATCGCCCGATAATCTCTTCTTAATTCCCGCAGTAATTCGTTTTTTTCCGCCGGGGCAAGATTGCGATAGAATAGCTGCGGGTTGCGTTTGTAGTAAACACCTAAATAGCCGAGTCTTTCTTTTAATTTTTCCGCTAAACGGCGCTGTTGTAGGAGGAGAAAACTGTGATTATTTTCCACGGGATTTGGTTGGTTAACAATCGTGGTAGGTTCGGAAAAAGAGCAATTAGGAGCTAAATGGAGAAATCGAGCGATCGCTTGGTCGATGACCGAGGTGATGCTGTCTAATTCCTTGACGGTAATTTGTAATTCGGCACTATGATAGAGACAGGTGGGAGAGTCATTCGTCTCGGCAGTGATGTTCTTGTCAGCGACAATGATCACTACTGGCAGTAAAATCCCCCCTTCGTAGAGTTGATTAAAAGTCGGCTGTAGGGAAGGATGAAAGACCACCAGCAAACAATCGATTTTTTCCTTCTGTGCCTCGATATTAGCCAGTAATTCGCTAGAAGACGACCCTAGGGTCAGATGATAGCGTTCATTAGCCAATAAAGCCGTCAAAGAATTAACCAGCCCCGGAGGTGAACTCACTCCCGTCAAGGGTGGGTCCGTTGGGACAAAAGCATAAATAGTCAGTCTCGGAGGCAACGTTTTCTCACCCGCAAGGTAGATAGAAAATAACAAACAATTAGGTTAGGCTTTCTCTGTTGAGAAGACAACCCCCTCGCCATCAGATCGGGGAAGTTAAAGTTAACTTTGCTTTTTGGCAGTGGGTATTGTAGTTAATTGTAATCAATGGGGAGGCCGTCTAGATGAGCGAGCGTCATAATCAAGGTAGATTCAAGTTCTAGGACTACTAATAGTTTGGCCATCAGTTTGTTAATTAGGGCTGGCTGAATAAATCTAAAAACCTTGTTGGATAATACTTTTAGACCTTTTTGAAATCCAAAAGTGCCGGGGATGGGAGTGAGCAGGGGGAAAATTCCGGGACTTTTGCCCTGAAAATTAGGTAATTGACCACCTGAAAATCGGTAAAACCCTATACCCTACACCCTACACCCTACACCCTGCCCCCATCGAAAAACTTTTTGCCGCAAACCCTAATTATGCCCTAAAGTTACCGCCACCGCCCACCCAATTATCCCCATGCCTAGCGTTACCCTCAGCCTCCATCACTTTCATCAATCCGTCACTGCCTGTGAATTAATTATTGACCGGGCAAGTCTTTGCGATTTAATTAATACGGGCAATCCAGAAGCGATCGTGGTGGTGGATGAGCGGTATTGTCCCCTAGGACTGATTGAGAGTCAAACCCTGATTGCTTACCTCCTCTATCAACAACAGTACCCCGAAACCAGAAACCCCTCCTCCAGCTGCCTGGATCTGAGCGGTTGGCTGCGTCCGATTATCCCTCTTAACGCTCGCATGGCCGTAAGTGAGTTTCTGGCAACCCTGACGGGAGAAGCGCTCGCCTTGGTTCCCATTTTAGTGGATGCTCAGGGCAAACTGTTAGGACGCTTAGACACGGGCAAACTTCTCCAATTTTGTCTCGGGCGATCGATTCTCGATGATCCTCCCCCGCAGCCCCGCATCAGCGATCGCAATCCCCCCCCCCGCAGCGATCGTCCTCTGGAATTTCTGGAACAATTACCGCTGCCGCTGCTGCTCTACAGTCCAGAAGCGGGAATTTTATACCAAAATCAGGCTTGGTGTCAACAAATCGGGGCGGCTTTCCCCGCTAATATCGATAAATCTCCCTTTGCTTTGGTTAATGACCCCTTAACCCTCCCATCCCCCACTCCCCCCCTGTTTCCCCAGCGTCTAGAAACGCTGACATCGGGTTTAGCCAAGACTTGGCGACTGTTGTCCGCGCCGTTAAATTGGGCGGATAATTATCCCTTGCTCGAGAAAACTTCGGAACTGTGGTTACTGTTAGCCACCGATATCACGGAACAACAGCAATATTGTCAGGAATTAGCGGTTAAAAATGCCGATTTAGTCCATTTAAATCGTCTTAAGGATGAATTTCTCGCCTGTGTCAGCCATGAGTTTAAATCGCCCCTCACCGCCGTGATCGGTCTCTCCAATCTGCTGCGGGAACAAAAAATCGGTGAACTTAACCCCCGACAGTCGAAATATGCCGATTTAATCTATCGCAGCGGTCGCCAGTTGATGGCTCTGGTCAATGATCTCCTCGATTTAACCCGCCTGGAGACAGGACAACTAAAATTAACTTTAGCTAGAGTCAAAATCGATCGCCTCTGTCAACGGGTGTACGATATCATCGTCGATAAGTATCCCCAACGTCTCGATCTCCCCGGCAGCTATCGTCTTGACATTGAATCAGGGTTAGATTATGCCCTGGCCGATGAAGCCCGTTTACAACAGATGTTAGTGAATTTGTTAGATAATGCGGTTAAATTCACCATTGATGGCGGTAATTTGGGCATTAAAGTCAATCGTTGGGAAAATTGGCTGGCTTTTACCGTCTGGGATACGGGGATCGGTATTCCAGAAGAATCCCAGCATCTGATTTTTCAGAAATTCCAACAGCTAGAAAGTCCTTTCACCCGTCAATTTGAGGGTGCAGGTTTAGGTTTAGTCCTCAGCCAAAAATTAGCGCGCTGTCACGGTGGCGATCTATCCTTTGTCTCCAAGGACCGGGAAGGCAGTCAATTCACTTTACTGCTGCCGGTTCATCCCCAAGGTGCCGAGCAGGAGTCCGCCACTCCCCAGCGTCTGGTGTTAGTGGTGGAAGCTAATCCCCAAGTGATCGAACAGTTTGTCGATCGCTTGAGTGAATTGGGATTAAAAGCGATTATCGCTCGTAGCGGCACTGAGGCGATCGAAAAAGCCCGTCAGTTAAAACCCCGTTGTGTTTTTCTCAATCCCAATCTACCCCTCTTGTCCGGTTGGGATGTGTTAACGCTGCTGAAATCCCATCCCCAAACCAAAGATATAAAAGTTATTGTCACCGCTGCCGATTCTGAGCGTAACCGCAGTCAACAGCAAGGGGCCGATAGTTTTCTGGTTCCGCCGATCACATCGGCAGCGCTGCAAGCTTGCCTGAATCTGACCGTTTCCCCCATTCCTAGCCGCAAACGGCGCACTGCTCCGACTCTGCTGCGTTTACACGGCCATTATGCCCCCAATTTCTCCGATTTATCTTCCTTTAGCTGGATTTGGAATAATCAATTAGTTCGGGAGAATTATCGTTTTATTGAGGCCGATAGTTGCGAACAGGCGGAACTTTTAGCTGGTGTCTGGGAGGTGGACGCTATCTTAATCGATAGTTCGATCGCAGAAGATTTATACTCTTATCTGCAAACCTTGAGCGAGTCGCAAACCCTAGCTAATTTACCCCTAGTCACCCTTGATGTGGCTGTCACCGAGGTGGCCAATCAAATCCCCGGTTTAGCCGTTTTTCCCTGTTTGGCCCCCCCGACGGAAAACCGCATCGAACAGCTATTAAAGGTAATCGAGACTGCTGATCTGGCTTTTTCTGGCCACTTGAGCGGCGATCGCGTCCTGTAGGGGCGAAGCATTCGGGCATAACCTATCGGTGAAACCGGAGATTTTCTATCCGAATGCTTCGCCCCTACTTTTTGCCGCAAACCCTAAATAGGGTTTGCGGCAAAAAGCTTTTCCTAGGGGCAGGGTGTGGGGTGTGGGGTGTGGGGTGTGGGGTTTTACCCATTTTCAGGTGGTCAATTACCTAATTTTCAGGGAAAAAATCCCTAAATTTTCCCCCCAATCACTCCAATGGTAGGCACTTTTTCAGGGGAAAAAAGTCTAAAAGCCTTATCCAACAAGGTTTTTAGATTTATTCAGCAAACCCTAAATAGCTGAAAATTTGTCAAAACGTCGTGCTTTGCTTACCTCATAAGCGATTAAAGGTAACAAAACAAAGAATTAGATTCGGAGAATGAATCAGATCTAGGGAAGTGGGGAAGTGGGGAGAAACTCTTTTCAGTGATCTGTTGACAATTTTTCAGTGATATATTGACAAATAGGCAATTCTGTATTGACAAAGGAAAAATTTGCTGTTAGCATTGCGATGATTATTCATACATCCACTTTACCTCTGTGGGAGTCTCCATAAATGACAAAGATAGGTAGATATACCATTCCTAGCGCCGCCGCTCTGGCTGTTGCTGCTGGCCTAGGCCTCGCCACTGCGCCAGCCCAGGCGGCTGCCGTAGTACGATACTTTAATGGCAGCACATTCGGGGCAACACCGCTCACTTTGACACAGCTTTTCACTTCGGGTGCCTTCATTGAAGTTGATGAGGACGGAAATGGCACATTTGACAAGAGATTTAGTAATTGGAAGAATGATGATCCGAATAATAATCCTTTTACCACAATTTTGTCTAATGGCGTGACCGTAACTGGTTTTGGTTCAGCCCTTTCTGCCGGACTACAATACGACTTGACCAATTTTTCAAGAACGGGTACCGGCTCCCTTTCACTTAATGGTACGTTTTCTTACAAGGCTGAATCAATAAATCCTGGGGCCTTTAAGATCAGTGGAGTAAAATTAGACCTGACGAATGCGACTGCTACTGGTGGCACCAGTAATGCTGCTGCAGTAGATGATATGTACAGTACATTCGCCCCCCCAGACAACGGCGTTGTGAAATCGTCAACAGGCACTAACACACCGTCAGACTCCACTTCTGGTCCTCTTGTAAGTCAAGTCGATGTCATGAGTCAATTGAGTTTGTTTGCTCAAGGAGGATCGGCAAGCAAAACTGTCGCAATTGCACAGTTCAAACAAACCTTCAGCCAGGTGGTTATTCCCGAACCGGGTACTGTTGCTGGACTGCTGGTTGCTGGTGGCTTAGGTCTGGCGATGAAACGCCGACAAAAGGATAGCTAACCGAGCTTGGCTTCAGGACAACTTTGAGCAGAGACATCGTAGCTGCTTGCATTGAAACTCCGTCCTTTGGGGGCGGTTTTTAATTAGGGTTTGCTGAACGAACCCGCGTCAGTCCCCACAGGAGAAACTTTTTCAGCCAACCCTAATTGGGGTTGGCTGAATAAATCTAAAAACCTTGTTGGGTAAGACTTTTAGACCTTTTGTCAATCAAAAAGTACTGGATCTGGGAGTGATCGGGGGGAAATTTAGGCACTTTTTCCCTGAAAATTAGGTAATTGGCCACCTCAAAACTGG